>NZ_RCOE01000273.1:0-93539 GCF_004321495.1 Pseudomonas sp. Sample_10 | reverse complement strand
AAAATTGGTTTACAGGGCCTTTCGCAGCTTTAGGCCCTCGGGACGGTGTTCTTCCAAATATATTCTTAATTCCTTTCCAAAAGCTGGAGAAAATACCTGCATGCCCTGTTGGATCCCTTCGATTCACCGGATCCCCCACACAATAACCATACGCATTCAACCCACCCTCCCCAAACGGACTCCAACTGTCCGGGCTGTTAAAACGCATCAACACCTGGTTAAACGCCCGATAACCATTGCCCAGCAAATACCACCCCGTCACCGGATCCGGACGTTCGCCGTTGAAGCCGAGCAGGCTGAGCAAACCGTTCTCTGCCGGGCGATGACCATAGGGGGAGTAGGCGAGAGGATTGAGACGAGCCGCGTCGAGTACGTTCAACACTGAGCGCTGTTGATCGGTGGCAAGCAAATGCGTGAGCCCGCCACTTTGCTGAGCCAGAACTTGATCGTCGTGCTGCATGATCGACCGTTGCAGCGTGCCTTGAATCTCGGTGGTCAGGCGATCTTTCTGGTAGAAGCGTCGAGTGGCGGTCTGTACCGTCGGCGTGCAATCAACCAGTCGATCCAAGGGGTCGTAGTGGTAGCGGCAGAGCAGCGTTTCGCGATTAGGGAGCATATCCGGGTTTCCTGAATGAATTTGTCGATTCAGGGTTTCACTTTGAAGCAGTCGACGGAGACTGCCTACTATCAGAACTGATAGTTGGGTACAGCCGACAAGTGATGCAGGCAATCATGCGGGACCGCATCAACATTGCCGAAGTGGTAGACGTGCAGGTGATCAGCCTGGATCAGGCACCGCAAGGGTATGGCGAGTTTGATGCGGGCGTGCCGAAGAAGTTTGTGATTGATCCGCATAAGATGTTTAGTGCGGCGTAAGTAAAGGCTAGAAGGCAAAGGGCGACTATGGTCGCCCTTTTTAAGGGCAATGTTTTTCAGTAAGAATGGGCCGGCGCGTCTTCGATACAACTCTTCGAGAAAAAATTCAAGTCCGATCTTTTGTCGTGCAAATGAAAATTTACCTTCAGTCTAAACGGCATTCCGTATGTTGTTTGTTGGTTCTGTTAGTTCTTTTTTTTGGGGCAATAAGGGCATGGTTATTTTTGTCATGTTGCGGGGGTGATGGGTTGCTTGTTCAACTGACACGGAGCTAAGTGTGGGCGCTAAGTTTGCGCCTGGTTTTTTACCTTGTACCTTTTGTACCAAGGCTTTAACTACGCGGTTCTTTCCTAATGTTGTAACTGCTCGATGTGCTGACTTCATGCCGGCCCCCACACTTAGCAATGCGGCACCGGTATTCTGAATGACGCCCCCTGCCGAGTAGCCTGCCAATTGCAGTGTCGTACCTGTCGCCATGCTGACATAACCCGCATTAATGGCCAATTCGGCATACCCTAGGAATCCTGCTCGTCTTGCTTGAAGAAGAGTCCCGACGATATTCTCTGCATGTGTCGCTACGGTTTCAAAAAGTCCGGCAAGCTGAGTGAGTGCTATAGCGAATTGACCAGTAGGGTCCGAAAGATTAATTGGATCGCCCAAACAGTAAACATAAGTGTTTAAGCCCCCTTTTGCGAATGGGCTATGCTTATCCGGACTGTTAAACCGCATCAACACCGGATTAAACGCCCGATAACCATTGCCCAGCAAATAACACCCCGTCACCGGATCCGGACGTTCGCCGTTGAAGCCGAGCAGGCAGAGCAAACCGTTTTCCGGGGCGCGATGGCCGTACGGTGTGTAGGCGAGGAGATGAGGCCGTGTTGCGGCGAGTGCATTCAATACCGAGCGTTGCTGATCGGTGGCGAGCAAGGTGGTTTCCACGGACCCGATTTGGCGCTGTTGCTGCGCCAGCAGTTGATCCTCCTGTTGAAAGATCGAGCGCTGCTCCGAGCCTTGAATCTCGGTGGCCAGGCTGTTTTTCAGGTAGAAGCGCTGGGCACTCGCCTGCTCCGATGGTGTGCAAGCGACCAGGCGATCCAGTGGGTCGTAGTGGTAGCGGCAAAGCAAGGCTTCGCGGTTCGTCGGCATTGGGAGGGTTCCCTGGAAGATCCGTCGATTTGGGCTATTACTGTCGCGCAATCGGCTAACTTTGCCTACTAGCAGAACTGCTAGGATCGGAGGCCCAAGAGGTCGAAATGATCAGTCGCGATGGCGATCCAAGTTGCCAGGGCGAGATCGATGCGGGTGTACCGAAGAAGTTTGAGATTGAACCGCATAAAATGTTTAGTGCGGCGTAAGCGTTCAGCCAAAAAAATGGCGACCTCGGGGCGCCAATTTTTATTAGTGAAATCCTAACAGTGCATCGAGTAACTACGGAAATTTTTTTCCGAATCGAATATTGTTGATTGTGGTGCTAATGTTTTTTATTTCCCTAGCTTGTGGCGAAGTTAGAAGGTCTAAGATTTTCTGTTCTTTGTACAGCTGCATGTCGAGATCATAAATCTCGCGGCTAGCCAGCTGGTGAGCATTACTGGGTTGCAGCTCCTCGTAAATATTTTGGTGAGAGTAATCAGGTTTTGGATAGCTCCATTCTGTTTTCGACTTGACCCCCATTGGCAGAGGCGCACGAGGACGAAGTTGTTCTCTGGGGTGAGTGAAAGAGCTCGTTCTTCTGCTAAGCGTAGATTCATAGTTTGACGAAATCGACGATATTTTTGAGGTCCCGGACGAGATGGAGGAGCGAGATGGAAATTGCCTTGCGTCCGGATAGTCCAGACTCGCAACACTTGATAAGTGTTGATTAGCTGGAAGTTCTTTTGTTGCGGCCTTAAATCCGCCATTGGCGCGTGTCATATGTGATGAGTGCTTTAATTCTAATTTTCTTCCGAGTGACATAAACATTCTTTTTAAAAGTCCCGCATGTCCATTTTGATCCGTCCTGTTCACCGGATCCCCCATGCAATACGCATACGCATTCAACCCACCCTCTCCAAACGGGCTCCAACTGTCCGGACTGTTGAACCGCATCAACACCGGATTAAACGCCCGATACCCATTGCCCAGCAAATAACACCCCGTCACCGGATCCGGTCGTTCGCCGTTGAAGCCGAGCAGGCTGAGCAAACCGTTCTCTGCCGGGCGATGACCATAGGGGGAGTAGGCGAGAGGATTGAGACGAGCCGCGTCGAGTACGTTCAACACTGAGCGCTGTTGATCGGTGGCAAGCAATCGTGTGTCCATGGCACCGCTCTGACGCTGTCGCTGAGCCAACAGTTGGTCGCCGTGCTGCATGATCGAACGCTGCGCCGCGCTCTGAATCTCTGTCGCCAGGCGATCTTTGAGGTAAAAGCGCCGAGTCGTGGCCTGCACCGTGGGTGTGCAATCAACCAGTCGATCCAGTGGGTCGTAGTGGTAGCGGCAGAGCAACGTTTCGCGTTTAGGCTGCATGGGCGGGCATCCTGAATGAATTTGTCGATTCAGGGTTTCACTGTGAAGTAACTGTTCAGGGCTGCCTACTAGCGGTTCTGATAGTGCCGTAGGTGTTTGTGACGAGCGGGCAGGAAATGCATGCCAGCCTTCGGAACATGCCCTCGCTTACCCGGTCAAACCGGCAACTTTGCGCTCGTTAACGGGCGTTATTTGTGACACACGAGGATGCCCGGATGAAGATTTCACGCGGTTTAGCATTGGCTTCGCTGTTGACCCTGGTCGCCAGTCCGGTCTTCGCTCAGTTCAGCTTGGGTGATGCGGCCAGTGCGATTGCGGGCATGCAGGACGACAACGCAGCCGTCGAGGCCGCGCCGACGGCTGAAACAGCCGACCTGCTGGGTGCGCTCAGCCAATTGAATGTGACACCGGAGCAAGCCATCGGTGGCGCCGGGGCCATGCTGGGGCTGGCGAAAAATCAGTTGAGTTCAACCGACTATTCGGCGTTGGCCAAAAGTGTCCCGGGCCTTGACCAATTGTCCGGCCTCGGTGAACTGAGTGCTCTCGCCGGTTTACTCGGATCAAGCGGCAAGGCCGCGGGCCTGGACAACGCTCTGGGCAACATCAAGGACACCACCGACCTGAACAACGCCTTCAGCGCGCTGGGCATGGACACCGGCATGATCGGCGTGTTTGCCCCGGTGATCCTGCAGTACTTCGGTCAGCAAGGTGTCGGTGGTTCGCTGTTGCAAAGCCTGGGCGGGATCTGGGGCGCCGGTACCAGCAGTTGATTCAATGGCTTTCGGCGCGCAAGGCGTCGATGCGTTGGTCCTTCTCGGTCCAGAGCTGGTTGACCCAGTTCTGGACCGTTTCACGAAAGCGCGGATCGTTTTCGTAATCGCCCTGCCACAGCGTCGGCTCGAGTTCGCGAGTCTTGATGTCGATGATGACCCTGGGCACGTTGCCGCTGATCAAATCCCAGAACCCGGGAATCGTTTGCTGTGGGTAAACCACCGTCACGTCGAGAATCGCATCCAGTTGTTCGCCCATCGCTGCCAGCACAAATGCCACGCCACCGGCCTTGGGTTTAAGCAGGTGGGTGAACGGCGATTGCTGCTGCGCACGTTTTTCGGCGGTAAACCGGGTGCCTTCCAGGTAGTTGACCACCGTCACTGGCTGGCGCTTGAACAGCTCGCAGGCCTGTCGGGTGATTTCCAGATCCTTGCCGGCAAGCTCCGGGTGCTTCGTCAGGAAGGCCTTGGTGTAGCGCTTCATGAAAGGGTAATCCAGCGCCCACCAGGCCAGGCCCAGAAATGGCACCCATATCAGTTCTTTCTTGAGGAAGAATTTGAAGAACGGCGTGCGCCTGTTCAGCGTCTGGATCAGCGCCGGGATATCGACCCAGGATTGATGGTTGCTGATCACCAGATAAGAGGTGTCGCGCCGCAGATCGTCGCCACCGCGAATGTCCCATTGAGTGGGAATGCACACGCGAAAGATCAGCTTGTCGATTTCCGACCAGGTCTCGGCGATCCACATCACCGACCAGGAGGCGTAATCGCGCAGGCGACCGGGCAACACCAGTTTGAGCAGGGCAAACACCATCAAAGGCCCGATCAGGACCAAGGTGTTGAGCAATAACAGCAGGGCAACGAAACAGCCGGTGAGCAGGCGGCGCATAGGCAACTCTTGAAAGCGTTTGGGCGCGCCATGATAAGCAGCTTCGGGCGGCAGGCCAAATCGGTGGTGACGAATGTTTCACTATGGAGCCGCTAATCTCGGGGGAACGATCAGGTGAACCACGGTCTAAAATTGCGCTGCTCACTTCTCATGGAAGCCCACTACGTGAAATCTCTCCTTGCCCTGCTTTCCCTCATCGCCCTGCCGGCTTTGGCCGCCGAGCCAACCCTGTACGGGCGCTATGAATACATCGCCTTGCCGGAAATCGGCGGTGAAGTGCTCAAGGCCAAGATGGACACCGGCGCCCTGACAGCGTCGCTGTCGGCGAAAGACATCGAAACCTTCACCCGCGACGGCGAAGACTGGGTGCGGTTCCGCCTCGCCACCAAAGATGCGAGCAACAAAGTCTACGAACATAAAGTCGCACGAATCAGCAAGATCAAGACCCGTTCCGAAGAGGACGAAGACGAAGACGTGGCTGCACCGACCAAGCGGCCGGTAGTTGACCTGGAGTTGTGCCTGGGTAACGTCAAACGCACCGTCGAGGTCAACCTGACCGACCGCAGCAGTTTTAATTATCCGTTGTTGATTGGTGCCAAAGCGTTGCGTGAGTTTGGGGCGGCGGTGAATCCGGCGAGACGGTTTACGGCGGATAAGCCGGATTGTTGATAAGAAGATGGCGCAAGGAAGGCAGAATTGCCGGGGTTTGATTTTGGATGGGATCAAACCTTCGGCGTCATCCAGTCATCGAAGCCAGTTTCCTCGAAATGCACGCGCCAGTTGCCCATTGGCGTTGCGCCAGTCCAGTCAGGATGGCGCACGGCAGATGGTTAGGAATCGCGTCGGACCGATTTCGAATTTGAAGGGGGCCCATTTGGAAATAGAGATTCATAGGTTGGAAGGTTATCCCGGGCAGGCGGGACACGTCGAAGAGTGTCAACGATCCTCTTGTCTGCATTCGAAAATGGTTTTTTCTGGTTCGGGGTTAATAGATCTCCGGACCCGGTAGTTAGGTCAATGAAAAACTCACGGGTGTCGTTTAACTTTCTTTGCAGGTTCTCGATTTTTAAGCGTTCTACGTCACTAGACCCTACCCACTCCGGGTGAGTATCCTGGTACAAAAGGATGTCTGAATCCAATGCGCTGAGTTTATTTTTAATGGCTCGTGTCAGCAGGAGTTGCTCTGAGGGCATATTTTCGGTAGCGGCAGTTTCTTTTATTTTTTCTGTTCCTCCTAAGATTTTTTTCTGTTCTATTAAAAAGTCCTTGGTGTGTTTGTGAAGGGGGGCTTTTTTTATTTTTTCCATCGTTCCAAAAATACGACTCATAAATTTATGCCCTGATGGATCCCTTTGATTAACAGGGTCTGCGCCACAATACGCATACGCATTCAATCCACCCTTGCCAAACGGACTCCAACTGTCCGGACTGTTAAACCGCATCAACACCGGATTGAACTGTCTGTACCCATTACCCAAATGATAATGCCCGGTCACCGGGTCTGGCCGTTCGCCGTTGAAACCGAGCAGGCTGAGCAAACCGTTTTCCGGCGGGCGGTAGCCGTAGGGTGAGTAGGCAATGGCATGAGGTCGTGTTGCATCAAGGGCGTTCAGTACTGAACGTTGCTGGTCGGTGGCGAGGAGGGTGGTGTCAATCTTGTCGGCGCGAGCCTGGCGTTGAGCCAGCAACTGGTCGTCGTGCTGGAACAGGCTCGTCTGTACGCCGCCGCCCACTTCGGTGGCCAAACGATTGTTGCAGTAAAAGCGCTGGATGTCGGTCTGAGCGCTCAAGCGATCGAGTGGGTCATAGCGGTAGCGACTGAGGACGGTTTCGCGAGTTGTAGTAGGCATTGGCTGAGCTCCAGGCGAGGTCGGTAGCGTCGGCCTTTAGCTTCGGAGTTTTTTCAATCTTTGCCTACTATCAGAACTGCTAGTGTTTCCTCGTCGCAGGCTAAACCTTCGGCATCGTCGCAATCATCGAAGGCCGCTGGCCCACCTCGAAATGCCACGCGGCCAATTGCGGATTGGCTGTGCGCCAGTCCAGATCAGGATGGCGCACGTAGTCCAAGGCATATAGTTACGGGTAAATATGTCTGTCCCCGTTTCTGCTGTTTCTTAGGTTTGGCGAACGTCCTGTGAAGCGTCTTTTGATGGTTTATTGGTTCTTTTTAGAGTTTCTATTTTGCTATTGATCGTTTTTAATTCTGTTTTTTTTGATTCAACTGATGTTAAGTGAGCGGAGTAAGCGGCCTTTGCGAATTCACGGTCCAGGATCAATTCGCTCCGGCGTTGTTGCCTCCCTTCGGGTGTAGATATGAGTGTTGTCGAAAAACTAGATGTGTCTGTACCTATTGTTTCATCATGGCTAGGAAGCTTTGTGCTAGGCCGAATTGGCATGTTTTCAAGGCTAAGGATTTTTTTACCTAAGGATTTTATGTTGTTGTATTCTTTGTTTATGTCTAAATTCAGTTCTTTGATCTCGGAGGACACAGTATTTTTTTCAACTTTAAGCTCTGTCAGCTCTTTTTTTACAGCGTCTGGTGTTCTACCGAAAAGCTTGCGAAGGAACTTAGGCATGTGTCCTGTCGGATCATTAAAGTTAACGGGGTCTCCAACGCAGTAGACATACGCATTCAATCCACCCTCCCCAAACGGACTCAAACTGTCCGGACTGTTGAACCGCATCAACACCGGATTGAACTGTCTGTACCCATTACCCAAATGATAATGCCCGGTCACCGGGTCTGGCCGTTCGCCGTTGAAACCGAGCAGGCTGAGCAAACCGTTTTCCGGCGGGCGGTAGCCGTAGGGTGAGTAGGCAATGGCATGAGGTCGTGTTGCATCAAGGGCGTTCAGTACTGAACGTTGCTGGTCGGTGGCGAGGAGGGTGGTGTCAATCTTGTCGGCGCGAGCCTGGCGTTGAGCCAGCAACTGGTCGTCGTGCTGGAACAGGCTCGTCTGTACGCCGCCGCCCACTTCGGTGGCCAAACGATTGTTGCAGTAAAAGCGCTGGATGTCGGTCTGAGCGCTCAAGCGATCGAGTGGGTCATAGCGGTAGCGACTGAGGACGGTTTCGCGAGTTGTAGTAGGCATTGGCTGAGCTCCAGGCGAGGTCGGTAGCGTCGGCCTTTAGCTTCGGAGTTTTTTCAATCTTTGCCTACTATCAGAACTGCTAGTGTTTCCTCGTCGCAGGCTAAACCTTCGGCATCGTCGCAATCATCGAAGGCCGCTGGCTCACCTCGAAATACCACGCGGCCAATTGTGGATTGGCCGTGCGCCAGTCCAGATCAGGATGGCGCAAGTCCACGTAACCCAAGGCACATGCCACACTGATTGCCGCCACGTCGAAATGGCTGGTCAGCTCGGCAATCGCGTCTTTTTCCAGCAGCGCCAGAGCACGGCGGATTTTGTCGCGCTGGCCGTCGAGGTAGGCGGCCCAGTGTTTTTCAGCGGGGCGCAGGGCGACTTCGTAGCGCACCAGCACGGCGGCATCCATGATCCCGTCGGCCAGCGACGCGAGGGTCAGGCGCCGCCAGCGGGCGGAACCTTCGCGAGGGATCAGCGGGTTGCCGACGTGCTGGTGGTCGAGGTAGTCGAGGATCACCCGGCTGTCATGGATGACGTTGCCGTCGGCCAAACGCAGGGCGGGGATTTTGCTCAAAGGGTTGTCGTCGATCAGCGCCAGATCCGGGTCGACCGGGGTGAGCACGCAGTTTTGCAGGGCCACTCGATTCTGTTGACCGGTTTCGTGCAGCAGCACCATGACTTTGCGAACGAAGGGCGAAAGCGGATTGTGGTACAGGGTCATGCTCGGGGCGGACATGGCAGCGTCTCGATCGGGGGCGGTGACGGGCAGCATAGCGTGTTGAGCACACAGCTCAAACGTCATGACTCGAACCGGGTGGGAGCCAGCTTGCTCGCGATGGCGATCTTGCGGCGCCATCGTCGGCAAGCCGTGCTCCTACAGGTTTTGTGTCATGCCATCCGATGATGACTGTAGGAGCAAAGCATGCTCGCGATGGCGATCTTGCGGGCGCCATCGCCGGCAAGCCGTGCTCCAACGTTCAGCGGTGTTGCAGCAAGCCCCGCAGGCCGAGGACGGCAGGAATGCCGAGCCCCAGCCAGCTCAGCGAATCCCAGACGCCATCCCCCAGCAACGCGGCAAACAATCCCGCCGCGCTGAAAAGCGCAATGACCGTGGGCGTGGCAAATACCTTCCAGAAACTCGACTGCCGAGGCCTCATGCCGCGCTCTCCGCTTTTTCCAGCACAGGGTTGGCAGCCTTGCGCCGGACCACCCACAGGTAAACCCCACTGCCGAGAACAATGATGGTCAGCACATCCAGGGTCGCCCAGAGAATTTGCATCGGCATGCCGCCGTAGTCACCGAAGTGCAACGGCTGCGACATGCCCATGGCGTCCATGTACCACGGACGTTCAGCCACAGCGGTGACTTGCAAAGTGCTGGCGTCGATCAGTACCGGCGTCAGCAAGTGCGAGGTCAAATGCGTGCTGCCCTTCATGAACACGGTGTAATGGTGCTCACTGGAGAACCGTGTGCCGGGAAAGGCGATGAAGTCGGGTTGCATGCCTGGCGCAACTTCCCTGGCGATATCGAGCAATTGAGTGGCCGGTGCCAGGTGCGTCAGCGGTGGCGCGTCGCGGTACGGCGCGACCATCGCACTCAGGCTGTCGTTGCGCCACGCGGCGATCAGCAGGTCGGCACAGGCGCTGATCACGCCGGTTACTCCGACCACCAGTGCCCAGGTCAGCGTCACCACGCCGATCAGGTTATGCAGGTCGAGCCAGCGCAGGCGGGTGGATTTGTCGTGGCGCACGGTGGCGAATTTCAAGCGACGCATGAACGGCAGGTACAGCACGGTGCCCGAAACGATCGCGACAACGAACAGCAACCCCATGAACGCCAGCAACAATTTGCCCGGCAGGCCGGCAAACATGTCCACGTGCAGGCGCAACATGACCATCATGAAGCCGCCATTGGCCGATGGCATCTCCAGCGCTTCGCCGGTACGGGCATCGAGCATGAAGGTATGGGATGAGTTCGGCTCGGTGCCGGCGGTGGCAGCCATGATCGCGATGGCGGCATTGGGCTCGTCATCCTCGAAACCGAAATATTGCATGACCTCGCCGGGGCGATGCTTCTCGGCCGCCTGTACCAACTGCTGCAAATTCAGGTGGGGGGTGTCCGCCGGCATGACCTGCAACTCTGGGGCATCGCCCAGCAGATGGTCGATCTCGTGATGGAAGATCAAGGGCAGGCCGGTCAATGCCAGCATCAGCAGGAACACGGTGCAAATCAGGCTGGACCAGGTGTGGATAAAGGACCAGCGGCGGATTGTTTTGCTTTTCATTTCTTGGCCTTTGAAAAAACCGAAGCCGCCCATTAAGGACGGCCTGGTCATAGGGCATGTCAGATCAACGCTTTACCACTTGTAGGTGGCACTGGCGACGACGCTGCGCTGGTCGCCGTAGTAGCAGTAGAAACTGTCGCAAGTCGAGATGTAGTCCTTGTCGAACAGGTTGGTCGCGTTCAGCGCCAGCGAGGCGCCTTTCAAGCTGTTGTCCAGACGGCCGAGGTCGTAGTGAACAGCTGCGTCGAACACGGTGTAGGCATCGGCCTTGCCCAGTTCGGTGTTGGCCTGGTCGCCGTAGGTGTTGCCGGTGTAGCGAACGCCACCGCCCACGCCGAAACCATCGAGCACGCCGTTGTGCCAGGTGTAATCGGCCCACAGCGAAGCCTGCTGGTTTGGCATCAGTTGCAGGCGATTGCCTTTGAAATCACCTTTTTGCACTTCGGATTTTGCCAGGGTGTACGCGGCGATGACCTTGAGGTTCTCCGTCACATCGGAAACGGCTTCCAGCTCCAGTCCCTTGACCTTTACTTCACCGGTCTGGCTGGTGATCGAAACGTTGTCCGAGTTGGTGGTGGTGACAGACACGTTCTTCTGGGTCAGGTCGTAGATCGCTGCACTGAGTAATGTATCGCTGCCCGGCGGCTGGTACTTGATGCCCAGTTCCCACTGCTCGCCTTCGGTCGGTTTGAACGAATCGGTGGGCGAGGCCGTGGCATTGCTGGTTGGCTGGAACGACTCGGCGTACGACAGGTACGGAACAAAACCGTTGTCGAACACGTAGCTGATCGCTGCGTTACCGCTGAAGTTGGTGTCGCGCTCAGTATTTGTGGCATCGCCCTTGTTGAAGAACTTGGTGCCGGTGTGAACCCAGTCTTCACGACCGCCCAGTGTCAGGCGCCATTGGTCGAGGGCCATCTGGTCCTGGACATACAGACCGGTCTGATAGGTTTTCTGGTCGTAGTCGTAGAACGCGCTGGAGCGTGGCGGACGGACGATTTCCACGCCACGCACCGGGTTGTTCACGTTGGTCGGCGGTGCGCTGCCGAAAATCGAGGTGTAGTTGGTGTTGCTGCGCTGGTGATCGAAACCAATCAACACGGTGTGACTGACATCGCCAGTGGCGAAGTCGGCCTGGAAGTTGTTGTCCACGGCGAACTGGCTGATGTCCTCGTCGACGCTGGTGGTCGAGCGGCCGACGTTGCCTTCATTGTCGACCTGAGTGAACGGGTACGCGCCGACGGTGATGCCCTGGAAGGACAAGTCAGATTTTGTGTAGCGCAGGTTCTGACGGAATTGCCAGACATCGTTGAGGCGATGTTCGAAGGCATAGCCCAGCGCGTAGTAAGTGCGGTCGTAGTATTCCCAATCCGGGTCGCCCAGGTTCTTGTGGTGGGAAACATCGCCGAACGGCATGTTGATTTTGGTGCCCTGGATCGGCAGGAACTGGCTGGTGATGCCGGTATCGTCACGGGTGAATTGCGTGAGCAGTGTGAACCGGGTGTCTTCGTCGATGTTCCAGGTCAGGCTTGGCGCAATGTTGTAGCGCTTGTTGTCGACGTGGTCGATCTGGGTTCCGCTGTCGCGCACTACGCCGCTCAGACCGTAGAGGAATTGCCCTTCATCGTCGATCTTGCCGGTGCTGGCAAAATTGATCTGGCGATGATTGTCGCTGCCGTATTGCAGCTGGACTTCGCTGCTCGACTCAGCACTGGGACGGCGACTGACCATATCGAGCAGGCCGCCCGGCGGCGTCTGACCATAGATCGACGAGGCTGGGCCGCGCAGCAGGGCAAGGCGGTCGAGGTTCCAGGTTTCCTGTTTCGGGTTGGCATACACGCCTTTTGGCAGCGGCAGGCCATCGAGGAACTGGGTCGGTTCGAAACCGCGCACTCGCAACCAGTCGGCGCGGGTGTCGCTGCCATAGCTGCTGGCGGTGATGCCTGGCATGTAGCGCACGGCGTCGTCGAGACTCTGTACGTTACGGTCGTCCATCTGCTCACGGGTTGCCACGGAAATCGAACGCGGCACCTCGACCAGTGCGGTGTCGGTCTTGGTGCCGGCAGCCGTGCGCTTGGCCAGATAACCCTGCACCGGCCCCCACGCGTTTTCAGGATCAGCTTCGACGCCGATCACGCTGGTGGCCGGCAGCGACATCACACCTTCGGGCACCGCCACCAGTGTGTAGCTGCCGGTGGCGCTTTGTTCCAATTGCAAACCCGTGCCCCGCAGTGCTTCACGCAAAGCGCCGGCAGCATCGAATTGGCCGGTGACCGGAGCCGACGTCTTGCCCGCCGCCAGCGATGGGCTCAGCGACAGGGCGAGGCCCGCCTGGCTGGCGATCTGGTTCAGGGTGTTGGCCAATGGCGCGGCCGGCAGGTTGTAGGCGCGAACGCTGGACGCCTGTTCAGCGGCGACCAGTTGACTGCTGGCCAAAGGGGTGCAAAGGGCGATGGCGACCGCCAGCAAACTGGGGCGCAACAAGGTGTCTAGCGAACGGGACATACAGCGGCTCCTGAAAGGGAATACTTCTCAATTGCCTAGGTGCCGAACGAAAATCAAAAAGTGATAGGGCTGGATGAAAATAATTTCGATTCAATAATCACTGTAAGTCTGACGGCCTCTTCGCGGGCAAGCCTCGCTCCTACAGTTTTGTATTGTTCCCACATTCAATAAACGACTCGACCTGGTAGGAGCGAGGCTTGCCCGCGAAGGCCGAATGCCAGAAACAGCACCTCTCAGGGTTTGGCATCGGCCTTGGCCGCCACCGTCACCCACCATTGCGTGTGCTGTTCAATCTGCACTGGTAACGTCGGTAACAGCGCGTTCAGGGCCAGGTCCGTGTCATGCAGCGGGAAGCTGCCGGTGATCCGCAGGTCCGCTACTTGCGGCGTCACGCCCAAATACCCGCGGCGATAACGGCCGAGTTCATGCACCAGGTCTTCCAATCGCGCGTTATCCACCACCAGCATGCCGCGGGTCCAGGCATCTGCGCCGAGGTTGAGTGCAGCCACCGATCCCAAGCCATCATTACGAATCAGTACTTGCTGGCCTTCGCGCAAAATCTGTTCGTCAGCGCTCGATTGCGGATGAACGGCCACCGCCGACTGCAAGACGCTCAGGCGCGTGCCTGCTTCTTCGCGCTTGACCAGAAACCGTGTGCCCAATGCGCGCATGCTGCCTTCGCGGGTTTCGACGATAAACGGGCGGGCATCACCATGGCCGGTCTCAACGAGGATTTCCCCTTCCTGGAGTACCACCCGGCGCTGCTTCTCATCGAAGCGCACGTCCACGGCACTGTGGGTGTTGAGGTTGATCAGCGTGCCGTCGGCCAGGCGAAGGGTGCGCTGTTCACCGGTCGCGGTGCGTTGGTCGGCCAACCAGTAACCGACCGGCAGATACCGCTCACCGGCAAACAATGCCAGACCGATCACCGCTACGACGCTGGCCAGACCGCTGCCGAGCTTGCGTACCCGTCGGCGAATACCTTCGCGCGATTGCAGCAAGGCAGTGCGGGCCGGGCCGCTGGCGACGCTGAAGCGTTGGTCGAGCATGCCCAATTGGCGCCATGCACGCGCATGTTCTTCGTGGGCGGCGTGCCATTTGCTGAACGCTTCGCGCTCCACCGGATTACCGGAATCCAGCGACAGCTGCCAGGCAATGGCGGCATCGAGCACCTGCGCCGACACTGGCTTGGAACTGAGCGGGTTCATGTCGGCTCACCGTACAGCGCGATGTAACACTGACGCAGGCCCTGGGTCAGGTACTGGCGCACACGCGATACCGACACGCCGAGGCGTTCGGCGATTTGCGCGTGGCTCAAGCCATCGAGACGATTGTAGAGAAACGCCGCCCGAGCCTTGCTCGACAGCTTGCCGAGCAGGCGATCGATGTTTTTCAGGTCTTCAAGGATCATTTGCTGTTCTTCCACCGACGGTTGCTCGGCTTCGGGGATCAGCATCAGTTCGGTGAGGTAGGCCTGTTCCAGCGCGGCGCGGCGGAAATAGTCGAACAGCAGGCCCTTGGCAATCGCCACCAGAAACGCCCGCGGTTCGCGCGGCTCTTTGAGTTCCTCACGGCCGAGCAAACGCACGAAGGTGTCCTGACTCAGGTCTTCGGCTCGTTGCGGGCAAGCGACGTTGCGACGAAGCCAGGCCAATAGCCAACCGCGATGGTCGCGATATAACGCACCGACGAGCTCACTTTGAGGGCTTGGGACTGACGACACGCCGCATCACCGTTTGGGAAGTGTTAACTAACGAGAATTGTTCGCGATTGTGGCAGAGGCGAGAAGGGTGCGCAATTGGCGCTGGTCGGGTGGGATAAATGCTTGTTCGCTGTAAGACCGCGGCTTCGTTCATCGCGGGCAAGCCTCGGTCCTATAGAGATGGTGTCGTTCGTCAACGTCCTGAACGACATTTCTGTAGGAGCGAGGCTTGCCCGCGAAGGCGCCAGAGCAGACCAAAAAATTTAGAAAGACGGGGTTTGCTGCCGTCGTTTCCACTGATTCAACCGCTGCTGCAAATTCAACGGACTGTGAATCTGTTGCTGTCGCGCACGGCTGAACAGGATCAACGCCAGTTCCGCCGTGGCCAGCGCATCGGCGCTGGCGTTGTGACGTTCGAACACTTCGAGTTTGAACCAGTCGATCCACTCGTCCAGCCCGGCCTCGCGAATGTGCGCCTGCGGGCAGACCAGCGGGGCGATATCCGCAACATCCATAAACAGGTGCTGCAACTTGTAACCCAGATGTTCTTTCAGTGCGCGGCCGAGCATGTGCTGGTCGAATGGCGCGTGGAAAGCCAGCACCGGACTGTCGCCGACAAACTCCATGAAATCGAGCAGTGCGTGGGCCGGATCGCTGCCGGCAGCAATCGCGCTGGGGCCGATCCCATGAATCAGCACGCTGGGGCCGAGTTTGACTTCGGCGCATTGCAGGGTGCGCTCGAACTGCTGGCTGAAGCCGATCGCGCCGTCTTCGATCACCACCGCACCGATGGACAGCACGCGGTCCTTGTTCAGGTTCAGTCCGGTGGTTTCCAGGTCGAGCACCACCCAGCGTTGTTCGCGCAGGCTGCACTCGCTCAATTCTTTCACCGCCGGCAAACGTTGCAGGCGTTGTTGCAATTCTCCGGACAGGCTCGGGCCGCCCGGGCGCAACCATGAAAACAGACTCATTGCTGATCGCTCATAATTGGTACCGCAGGGCCAGACTGCTTTGCAGGCGTTGCGCCTGACGCAAGGACTCACGCAGGATCCGCCGGTCCAGATGATTCAGACTGTCCGGATCGACGCGGTTGGAGTAAGGCAGGTTCTCCCGGGTCTGTAGCTGATGTTGCTGCATGCGGGTTTGCTGAATGAAGTGATAGGCCTCTTCGTACGCCGCGCCGTCCAGGGGCTCGATGATCTCTTTGTCCACCAGTTGGCGAAAACGCTCCAGGGTGTTGTTGGTTTCGATGCCATGGGCCAGGGCAAGCAGTCGCGCCCCGTCGACGAAGGGCGTCAGGCCCTGAATCTTCAAGTCCAGTGTGGCTTTCTCGCCATTCTTTCGGGCCAGTACAAACTCGCGGAAACGCCCTACAGGCGGGCGATTGCGTAGCGCGTTTTCGGCCAGCATGCGCTGGAACAAGCGGTTGTCGGCGACCTGGTCGAGAATCCCGCGGCGCAACTGCTCACAACCTTGCTCGTTGCCCCAGACCACACGCAGATCGAAATAGATACTCGAACCCAGCAGGTTTTCCGGCGTGGCCTCGCGGATGAACGCGGCGAAGCGACGCGCCCACTCGACACGGGACAAGCACAGTTCGGGGTTACCGGCCATGATGTTGCCCTTGCACAGGGTGAAGCCGCACAACGCCAGGCTTTGGTTGATCTGATGGGCGATGGGCAGCAACTTGCCGCGGATTTCGGCAGCATGGGCTGCGTCGCGGGCTTCGAACAGAATGCCGTTGTCCTGGTCGGTGTGCAGCGTTTGCTCGCGACGGCCTTCGCTGCCGAAACACAACCAACTGAACGCGACGCCCGGATCACCTTTCTCGGCGAGGGTCAGTTCAATCACCCGGCACACGGTGTGATCGTTGAGCAGGGTGATGATGTGGGTGATCTGGGTCGAGGACGCACCGTGGGCCAGCATGCGCTCGACCAATTGGCCGATCTCGCCGCGCATGGCCACCAGGTTTTCCACCCGCGGAGCGTTGCGGATGGTCCGCGCCAGGTGCACCAGGTCGACCCGCTGCAGTGAAAACAGATCGCGCTCGGACACCACGCCACACAGGCGTTGGTCCTTGACCAGGCAGACATGGGCGATATGCCGCTCGGTCATGGCGATCGCGGCGTCGAACGCGCTGTGGTCCGGTGTGAGGTAAAACGGCGAGGGTGTCATGTGGCGTTCGATGGCTTCGGCAAAATCACCGGCAGCATTGGCCACCACGTGCCGCAGGTCGCGCAGGGTGAAAATCCCCAGCGGCGCTTGCTGTTCATCAACCACCACAATGCTGCCCACCTGCTGCTCGTGCATCAGGGTCACGGCCTCGCGCAGGGGCGTCGCCGGACTGCACATGACCGGATGGCGCATGGCCAATTCACCCAAACGGGTATTGAGCGAATACTGCGTGCCAAGGGTTTCCACGGCTTTCTGCTGGACCTGCTGATTGACCTGATCCAGCAGGCTGCTCACGCCGCGTAGGGCAAAGTCACGGAATGTGCCGGAAATGGCGAAGAGCTTGATAAATGCGAGTTTGTTCAGCTGTAGGCAAAAGGTGTCTTCGGCTGCCAGATGTTCAGTGCGCGTCGCACGTTCTCCCAGCAACGCCGCCAGGGGAAAACACTCGCCGGTGGTGATCTCGAAAGTGGTTTCGGTACCGCCCTTGGCTGAATGGGGGCGCTCGCCTACGACCCGGCCCTGTTTGACGATATAGAAATGTTCAACCGGGCCCTCGGCAGGCTTGATGATGCTTTCGCCGGGGGCATAAAAACGCAGCTGACATTGTTCAACCAGGTACGCCAGGTGGGCGTGTTCCATCTGGTTGAAAGGCGGGAATCGCTGAAGAAATTGCAGAGTGCCCTGGATGTTCTGCAACACCGCGGTTTTCCCTGCCTGTGTGAAGGCGTCCGCTTTACTCATAACCATTACCGCAGTCTTTTTTGGAGTTGTTGTTGTCGGATGACTCACCCATGGTCGACCCCTGCGAGCGGGGTGCCCATTGGACGTAAGTCTAGGTAGGACGTAAACGTGAGGTAGCGTCTGAAAAACCCTACCTAAATGTGAGAAAAACCTTACCTAACCCCTATTGGAAAATATTCCGACGAAGTGCACATTGAAGGTCTGCTTAGCGATGTCTCACCACTGTGCTAGGGAAATGAATTGAACATGTAGAGTACGCCATGTCCGACCACGATATTTTGAGTGACGCCGAGCGTGAAGCGCTGAGTGCAGTCATGCAGGAACCTGACTTGCCGCCGCAACGGGTGTTGATCGTCGATGACGATAAAGATGCCCGGGAGCTGCTGTCAGAGATCCTCGGGTTGGACGGGATTCGTTGCCTGACCGCGGCGAGCGGCGAAACAGCATTGAAAATGCTGGAAGAGAAACCCGCGATTGGTTTGATCATCACCGATTTGCGGATGGGCAATGTCGATGGCCTCGATCTGATCCGCCAGGTCCGTGAATCGGTACGGGCGGCGATGCCGATCATCATTGTGTCCGGTGATGCCGACGTGAAAGACGCCATCGCCGCCATGCATTTGAGCGTGGTGGATTTTTTGCTCAAGCCCATCGATACCGGCAAATTGCTGGGGCTGGTCAAGCATGAGTTGGGGATGGAGCCCTGACCGATGATGGGTTTGGCTTGTTTGATCGTCTTCGCGGGCAAGCCGCGCTTCGTGCAAGACCTGTAGGAGCGAGGCTTGTCCGTGAAGGCAGCGCCCGTGATGCCCAAAAAAAAGCCCTGATCGAGAGATCAGGGCTTTTCTTGTCCGGCGTAAACGTTCGTTACAGGCCGTTGGCAGCCTTGAACTCGCGACGACGACGGTGCAGGACCGGCTCGGTGTAGCCGTTCGGCTGCCTGGTGCCTTCGATCACCAACTCGACCGCCGCCTGGAAGGCGATGTTGCTGTCGAAGTCTGGTGCCAATGGACGGTACAGCGCATCACCAGCGTTCTGACGGTCAACCACCGGCGCCATGCGCTTGAGGCTTTCCATCACTTGCTCTTCGGTGACGATGCCGTGACGCAGCCAGTTGGCGATGTGCTGGCTCGAAATACGCAGCGTGGCACGGTCTTCCATCAGGCCGACATCGTTGATGTCCGGCACTTTCGAACAGCCAACGCCCTGGTCGATCCAGCGCACGACGTAACCGAGAATGCCCTGGCTGTTGTTGTCCAGTTCGTTCTTGATTTGCTCGGCGGTCCACTGCGGATTCACTGCCAGCGGGATGGTCAGGATGTCGTCCACCGACGCGTGAGCACGCTTGGCCAGTTCGGCCTGACGGGCGAACACGTCAACCTTGTGGTAGTGCAGCGCGTGCAGGGCAGCGGCAGTTGGCGACGGGACCCAGGCCGTGTTGGCGCCGGCCAGTGGGTGAGCGATTTTCTGTTCGAGCATCGCTGCCATCAGGTCAGGCATTGCCCACATGCCTTTACCGATCTGTGCGCGACCCTGCAGGCCGGTGCTCAAACCGATATCGACGTTGGAGTTCTCGTAGGCACCGATCCATTTTTCCGCCTTCATGTCGGCCTTGCGCACCATCGGGCCGGCTTCCATGGAGGTGTGGATTTCGTCGCCCGTGCGGTCGAGGAAACCGGTGTTGATGAACACCACGCGCTCGCTGGCAGCCTTGATGCAAGCCTTGAGGTTGACCGTGGTACGGCGTTCCTCGTCCATGATCCCGACCTTGAGGGTATTGCGCGCCAGGCCCAGTACGTCTTCGATGCGGCCGAACAGTTCGTTGGTGAACGCCGCTTCTTCAGGGCCGTGCATCTTCGGCTTCACAATGTAGATGGAGCCGGTGCGGGTGTTCTTGCGCGTGGTGTTGCCGTTCAGGTTGTGCATCGCTGCCAGGCAGGTCACCAGGCCATCGAGAATACCTTCCGGCACTTCATTGCCATCTTTGTCGAGGATCGCATCGATGGTCATCAGGTGACCCACGTTGCGCACGAACAACAACGAGCGACCGTGCAGGTTCACCGCGTTACCGTCGACACCGGTGTAGGTGCGGTCGGGGTTCATGGTGCGGGTAAACGTCTTGCCACCCTTGGCGACTTCTTCCGACAGGTCGCCTTTCATCAAGCCGAGCCAGTTGCGGTAGATCACCACTTTGTCATCGGCATCAACGGCGGCAACCGAGTCTTCGCAGTCCATGATGGTGGTCAGCGCGGCTTCCATCAGGATGTCTTTGACGCCGGCGGCATCGGTCTGGCCAACCGGAGTGCTGGCGTCGACCTGGATTTCGAAATGCAGGCCGTTGTTTTTCAGCAGGATCGCGGTCGGTGCCGAAGCATCGCCCTGGAAACCGATCAGTTGCGCATCGTTGCGCAGGCCGCTGTTGCTGCCGCCCTTGAGCGCGACGACCAGTTTGCCGTCGACGATTTTATAGGCGGTGGAATCGACGTGGGAACCGGCTGCCAGTGGCGCCGCTTCGTCGAGGAAAGCGCGGGCGAAGGCGATGACCTTGTCGCCACGAACCTTGTTGTAGCCTTTGCCTTTTTCCGCACCGTCAGCTTCGCTGATGGCGTCGGTGCCGTAGAGCGCGTCGTACAGCGAACCCCAGCGGGCGTTCGAAGCATTGAGAGCGAAGCGGGCGTTCATCACCGGGACCACGAGTTGTGGACCGGCCATGCGGGCGATTTCTTCATCGACGTTTTGCGTCGTTGCCTGGAAATCGGCCGCTTCTGGCAGCAGATAACCGATGTCTTGCAGGAAGGCTTTGTAGGCCACGGCGTCGTGCGCCTGACCGGCGCGTTCCTGGTGCCAGGCGTCGATACGCGCCTGGAAATCATCGCGTTTGGCGAGTAGGGCTTTGTTCTTCGGCGCCAGGTCATGAATGACCTTGTCGGCACCGGCCCAGAACTTATCGGCGGTGAGGCCGGTACCGGGAATGGCTTCGTTGTTCACGAAGTCGAACAGGACTTTGGCGACCTGCAGGCCACCGACTTGAACGTGTTCAGTCATTGCTTGCCTCACTCTGCTCAGCTATTTCGCTTTTCAGCTCTTCAATTTAACAATGAAGCCTCTGGCCATTTAAACCACAAACCCTGCGACCAGTACATGCCATTTCTGACGGCTGGGTGGTGACCGATCAACGGCTTGAGGGCCTTGCTGACGGGGCTTTCAGGGATGTGGCTGCGGCTGTGGCAGACATCGATCCAACGTTATGTAGTGCGCGCTGCGGCATACTACATGATCAATTGCGCTTGTGAAAATTAGACTAATTACGTCGTTCTGCGACCCCATGACGCATTGCAGTCACGTCGGGGATCGGGATGTTCTCAAAAAACCATGAGATTGTTCCAGTTAAATATAAAAAGTTGTACACATAATCTTTGGTTTGCGGCTATGGAGCTATGTTTCCCGTGGCGAGGGAGCTTGCTCCCGCTGGCTTGCGAAGCAAGCCCAAACGTTTTTACGACTGCCTCGCAGTCGAGCGGGAGCAAGCTCCCTCGCCACAGCCAAGCCGATTCCAGCCCCTTGCCTATACTTGGTTTTCTATAACAAGAGTCATGACCAGAGGGCTGCGCCATGGACCACCTCGTACTCACTGTTTTTGCACCGGACAAGCCAGGGCAGGTCGAGCGCATTGCCCAATGCATTGCCGAGCAGGGCGGCAACTGGCTGGAAAGCCGCATGTCGCGCATGGCCGGGCAATTCGCCGGGATTCTTCGGGTGGGCGTGCCGGCAGAAGCCTACGACGCATTAGTCGATGCCCTACAGGCATTGTCCGCTCAGGGCATTCGCGTGTTGATCGCCGAAAGCGGCATCGAACAGTCCTGCACCTGGAAGCCGATTGCCATGGAATTGGTGGGCAATGATCGCCCCGGCATCGTGCGAGACATCACCCGGTTGTTGAGCGAGCAGGGGGTGAACCTGGAAAGGTTGGTGACGGAAGTGCGTCCAGCGCCGATGAGCAGCGAGCCGTTGTTCCACGCCGAGGCGATTCTGGCGGTGCCATTGACCCTTTCTCTGGACGTGCTGCAATCACGCCTGGAAACCCTGGCGGATGATCTGATGGTGGAACTGGTGCTGCGCAGTGAACCGTGACCCGGTTATCCAAGTTTAACGTGCACCTGCCTGTGGATAACCTGTAGAGACAGCCCGCCAGGGCACGCCGGCCGGGGCTTTTCAGGATCTGATCAAAAAACCAGCAGTTTCAGTGACTTGCGCACAAACGGCGGGGATCACGCTGTGGATAACCTTGGGAAGGAACGATGCAGGCCACGGAATACGTGGCCTGTGGAGGTTTGTACGTTTTTTGATCAGGCGCGGCGACGCAAACTGAGCCACGCATCGACGCTGTAAACGGCCAGGCCTGCCCAGATAAACATGAAGGCCACCAAGGTGCTGGACGACAAGTGTTCGTCAAACAGCAGTACCGCCTGCAACAACACCAACGTCGGCGCCAGGTACTGGAGGAAGCCCAGTGTGGTGTAGGGCAAATGCCGCGCGGCGGCGTTGAAACACACCAGCGGTACCAGCGTCACCGGACCTGCCGCCACCAACCACCAGGCCTCGGAGGTCGTCCAGAATTCGGCCTGAGCACTGCTGGCGGTCGGATTGAGCAACAACCAGGCAATGGCGATCGGCACCAGCATCCAGGTTTCCACCACCAGCCCGGGCAGGGCCTTGACGGGTGCCTGCTTGCGAATCAGCCCGTAGAAACCGAAGGTCAGAGCCAACACCAACGACACCCACGGCAGACTGCCGACTTGCCACACCTGCTGCGCCACGCCGACGGCCGCCAGCCCCACCGCAATCCATTGCATGCGACGCAGCCGTTCACCGAGGATCAGCATGCCCAGCAGCACGTTCACCAGCGGATTGATGTAGTAACCAAGGCTGGCTTCGAGCATGCGCCCGTTATTCACCGACCAGACATAGGTCAGCCAGTTGGCCGCGATCAATGTGCCGCTCAAGGCGAGGATCGCCAGTCGCTTCGGATTATCACGCAGCTCACGCCACCAGCCCGGGTGCTTCCAGACCATCAGCAGCAAGGCACCAAACAGCGCCGACCAGAGCACGCGGTGGATGATGATCTCCACGGCGGGAACGCTGGCGATGGCTTTGAAGTAGAGCGGGAAAAGTCCCCAGATGATGTAGGCACTCAGGCCCAATATGTACCCTCGACGCGGGTTGGCGGCTTGCATGCAGAGTCCTTGCTTAGGCAGCTAACAAAGAAGGGATTGTATAGATGTGTAGAGGATTGTGTAGGAGCGAGGCTTGCCCGCGAAGAACGCTAACGTGATATGCCTGATGTACCGCGTTTTCGTTCTTCGCGGGCAAGCCTCGCTCCTACAGGGGTTAGAACAACTTCAGGGGTTCTTCGTTGAGCGCCGCCAACTGCTCACGCAACGCCAACACCTGATCGCCCCAATAGCGTTCGCTGCCGAACCACGGAAAACTGCGCGGAAAGGCCGGGTCGTCCCAGCGGCGGGCAAGCCAGGCGCTGTAGTGCATCAGGCGCAGGGCACGCAAAGGTTCGATCAGCGCCAGCTCCCGCGGGTCGAAGTCGTGGAATTCGTTGTAGCCGTCCATCAATTCCGACAGTTGCCCCAGGCAATCCTGCCGATCACCCGCCAGCATCATCCAGATGTCCTGGACCGCCGGCCCCATGCGACAGTCGTCGAGATCGACGATATGGAACATTTCGTCGCGGCACATCATGTTGCCGGGGTGACAGTCGCCGTGCATGCGGATGTTCTGGTGCGGTGTGTTGCTGTAGGCATCTTCCACACGCTTGAGCAGATCGCGGGCGACGGACTCGTAGGCCGGGAGCAAACTGCGCGGGATGAAATTGCCTTCGAGCAAGGTTGCCAGTGAGTCATGGCCGAAGTTCTTGACTGCCAGGGCTTCGCGATGCTCGAACGGCTTGGTCGAACCCACTGCATGCAAGCGCCCGAGCAGTTGCCCCAGGCGATACAACTGATCGAGGTTGCCCGGCTCCGGCGCACGACCACCGCGGCGAGGGAACAGGGTGAAGCGAAAGCCTTTGTGTTCGTGCAGCGTTTCACCGTTGTGGATCAGCGGCGCAACCACGGGTACATCAACCCCGGCAAGTTCGAAGGTGAACTGGTGTTCCTCCAGAATCGCTTCGTTGCTCCAGCGCTGCGGACGATAGAACTTGGCGATCAGCGGCTCGCAGTCTTCGATGCCGACTTGATAGACACGATTCTCGTAGCTGTTGAGCGCCAGGATGCGCGCGTCGCTGAGGAAGCCGATGCTCTCGACGGCATCGAGCACGAGGTCTGGGGTGAGGGTTTCAAACGGGTGGGCCATGCTGACTCCTGCGCGCAGCAGGCTGCTGCGTCCGGCCAGGCATGGTAGCGCAGACGGGGCTGCAAGGGGGATCGTTCCCACGCTCTGCGTGGGAATGCAGCCAGGGACGCCCTGCGTCCCAAAAGCCGAACGCGGAGCGTCCGTTGAGCCATTCCCACGCAGAGTGTAGGAACGATCAGTGGCGGACGATCCAAATCAGGCGCCGACAATCCCGCCATCTTCCCGGCTGATCGCTATCACCGAAGACCGCGGCTTGCCATTGGGCAAATGCTCGGGGAAGGTCGAACCGCCGTTTTCACCCGGATGCTGGATTCCGACAAACAGGGTTTTTTGATCGGGTGAGAAACTGATCCCCGTCACTTCACAGCCAATCGGTCCGACCATGAAACGACGAATTTCCCCGCTCACCGGATCGGCGCAGAGCATCTGGTTGTTGCCCATGCCGGCGAAATCTCCGGCGTTGCTGGCATCGCCATCGGTTTGAATCCACAACCGCCCGGCATCATCGAACGCCAGACCGTCGGGGCTGTTGAACATGTTCTGCGGGGTGATGTTCGACGAGCCACCCTTTGGTGTTCCCGCGTGTACTTGCGGGTTGCCGGCCACCACAAAAAGATCCCAGGCAAAGGTTTTCGAACCGTGATCATCACGATCGGTGCGCCAGCGCAGGATTTGCCCGTAGACGTTTTTCTCCCGCGGGTTTGGTCCGCCCACCGGTTGCCCGTCCTCACCGCGTTTGGCGTTGTTGGTCAGCGTGCAGTAGACCTGGCCATCCTTGGGACTGACCACGATCCATTCCGGGCGGTCCATGCGCGTGGCTTTCACGACGCTTGCCGCCAGACGCACATTGATCAACACCTCGGCTTGATCGGCAAAACCACTGCCGGCATCGATGCCGTTCTTGCCGTGGGTCAACTCGATCCATTCACCCTGGCCTTTGGGATGATCGGCATTGCCGTCACCGGCGTCGAACCGTGCCACGTACAAGGTGCCGTGATCGAGCAGGTCGCGGTTGGCCTTGGGATTCTGGAGGTTGATTTTGTCGCGGCTGACGAATTTGTAGATGAATTCGCCGCGCTCATCGTCGCCCATGTAAACCACGGCATGCCCGTCACGGGTTTGTGTGAGGGCGGCGTTTTCGTGTTTGAAGCGCCCCAGCGCGGTGCGCTTGACCGGGGTCGATTGCGGGTCGAACGGATCAATCTCGACCACCCAGCCATGTCGGTTGAGTTCGTTGGGATTTTTCGCCAGGTCGAAACGCGAATCGTGTTGATGCCAGTTGATCTCTTTGCTGGAGAGCACCGCGCCATAGCGTTTCTGCGCGGCGTCGAATTTCTGTTCGGCATTGGTGCTGCCGAAGCAATCGGTGAAGTTCTCTTCGCAGGTCAGGTAAGTGCCCCACGGTGTCTGGCCGTTGGCGCAATTCTGGAACGTTCCGAGGACGGTTTTACCCTGCGGATCGGCACTGGTTTTCAGCAAGTCATGTCCGGCGGCAGGGCCGCTCAGCCTGATCGGTGAATTGCCATGGATGCGTCGGTTGTAACGTGAATCCTGAACGAATTGCCAGTGGCCGTCCTTGCGTTGCACTTCAATCACCGACACGCCTTCGCAAGCCAGGGCTTTGCGCACGTCTTGCGCCGATTGCGGCATGCCGCCCTGGGGGTAAAGGTAGCGATAGTTGGTGTATTCGTTGTTGATCGCCATCAGCGCGCGATGGTCGTCCCCGGGAAAGGCGAACAGGCTCATGCCGTCGTTGTTGTCGCCGAACTGGACTTCCTGCTGCTCGGCGCTGCCATTGCCGCTCGGATCGAATGCCGGACCGTTTTTGTGCAGGGGCTGGCCCCAACTGATCAACACCGAAGATTTGTAGCCTGGCGGCAGGCTGATGCTGTCGGCGGTGGCGGCGGGAATGCTCTCGAACCCCAGCAGCTTGCTGTTGCCGGCGCTGACGCTGGCGGCCAGCACGCTGCGGCTCAACAAGTTACCACCGAGGAACATGGCGGCGCCGCACAAGGCACCCGCGCTGATGAATCCGCGACGGCTGAGGCCGACCATTTGTTCGAGGTCGGTGGGTTGGTTGTCTTCTAATAGGCTCACATCAGGCTCCCTGCGGTTTTTGCAGTCACCTTAGTGATCAGTGATGAAGGTTTTGTTGCAGCGCGTTTACAAAGGAGTGCCCAGCAGAACCCGGGACGGTGAAAACTCGACGCGCACGGGCTTGCCGCTGCCAAGTCCCTGGGACTGCAAATGCCCGGGTTCGGCCAAGGCACACAGGGTCAAGCCGTTGGGCAGGGAGATACGTACTTCGCTGGGGCCGTCGTCTGCATCAAGGATCTTGTCGATAATGCCGTTCAAGCAATTGTTGCCTGGCGTTTCGCCAGAGTCGATCGCCATCAGATCAAGCCAACCGGCCTTGATCAACGCGACGACTTCGGTACCGATTTGCAGCTCCAGTCGTTCGGTACTGTCGTGGGTAATTTGTGCTTCGATGACCAGGTGTTCAGCCATTGCCAGGCGAATCAGGTCGTTTCGCCCCTGAGGCTCGATTGCGGCGACCGTACCATGCAGTTGGTTGCGCGCACTGGTGCGCAACATCAGGCGACCGAGCAGGTCCAGGTCGCTGGCGTCTTCAGCGGCTTCCAGCACCTGAGCCTGTAACGCCTGCAATTTCTGATACAGGCGCAATACCCGCTCGCCCTCGCTGGACAGTTTGGCGCCGCCACCGCCCTTGCCACCGACACTGCGCTCCACCAACGGTTTTTGCGCGAGGTTGTTCAGCTCATCGATGGCATCCCAGGCTGCCTTGTAGCTCAGCCCCGCGCTTTTTGCGGCACGGGTGATCGAACCCTGTTCAGCTATGTGTTGCAGCAGGGCGATGCGCTGCGGACGGCGGACAATGTGCTGGGACAACAAACTGGGCAAGGACATGGCAGACGCTTTGGGTTGTGACGATGGAAAGGACGTTGGCTGCTAAGGACGTACGAGTCAAGTCAAGGAGCGTCCCCTGGTTTGGGCGTGCGGGCCAGGCAATAGACATCCACCCGTGCGGCACCGGCGTCCATCAGCAGACGAGCCAATGCTTGTGCAGTGGCGCCGGTTGTCAGCACGTCGTCCACCAAAGCCAAGTGACGGCCCTTCACCGATGCGTCGGGCACCAGAGCGAATGCGCGGCGCAAATTGTTCTTGCGCGCCGCTGCATTCAATTCCTGTTGGGCACTGGTGTCTTGAGGCCTCGACAGCAGCCGCTCGTCGGAAGGTAAGCCGAGGTGAGCACTTAACCAGCGGGCGAGCATCGCCGCCTGATTGAACCCGCGTTGGCGCAAGCGTTTGGGCGCCAGTGGCACCGGAACCAATACATCGGGAATCGGCAGATCATCGGCGAAACGATGTTGCAGCGCCTGGGTGAGCAGTTCGGCGAGCAAGTGGCCAAACGGCCACTTCGCGCTGTGCTTGAAACGGGTAATCAGGCTGTCTACTGGAAAACTGTAGGTCCATGGCGCAACGACTTTTTCGAAGGCCGGTGGCTGTTTCAGGCATTGGCCGCACGTCAGGCCGGCCGCGGGCAACGGCAGTGCGCAACTCAGGCAGTGATCGCCGAGCCAGGGCAAGTCGGTTTCGCAGGCCATGCAGATGGGCGCGGCCCCATCGGCCAATTCATCACACAACAAACAAATTTGTTTATTTTTTAACCAGATGTAAACCTGTCTTTCGTAGCGTGGTTGACAGCGCATTGCTCTTCCTTAAATATGCCGAACATCCGTGTTGCGCCTGTGGGTATTCCGTCCCCAGTCGCTTGCCCAGCATAAAACAAAGGAAACGCCCATGAGCGCCAGCACCACTGCAACCCTGCGTCATGACTGGACTTTGGCCGAAGTCAAAGCACTCTTCGTTCAACCCTTCAATGACCTGCTGTTCCAGGCGCAGACGGTGCACCGCGCGCATTTCGACGCCAATCGCGTCCAGGTGTCGACCCTGTTGTCGATCAAGACCGGTGCCTGCCCGGAAGATTGCAAATATTGTCCACAGTCTGGTCACTACAACACCGGCCTGGAAAAAGAAAAACTGATGGAAGTGCAGAAGGTCCTCGAAGAGGCCGCTCGCGCCAAAGCCATCGGCTCGACCCGCTTTTGCATGGGTGCCGCGTGGAAACATCCATCGGCCAAAGACATGCCTTACGTATTGAAAATGGTCGAAGGCGTGAAAGCGCTGGGTCTGGAAACCTGCATGACCCTGGGTCGCCTCGATCAGGAACAGACCGAAGCGCTGGCCAAGGCCGGTCTGGATTACTACAACCACAACCTCGATACATCCCCCGAGTTCTACGGCAGCATCATCACCACCCGCACCTACAGCGAGCGCCTGCAAACCCTGGCCTACGTGCGTGATTCAGGGATGAAGATCTGCTCGGGCGGCATCCTCGGCATGGGCGAGTCCCTCGATGATCGCGCCAACCTGCTGATCCAGTTGGCCAACCTGCCGGAGCATCCGGAATCGGTGCCGATCAACATGCTGGTGAAAGTCGCCGGTACACCACTGGAAAACGCCGAGGACATCGACCCGTTCGACTTCATCCGTATGCTCGCGGTTGCGCGGATCCTGATGCCGCAATCCCACGTGCGCCTGTCCGCCGGCCGCGAAGCGATGAACGAGCAGATGCAGGCCCTGGCGTTCTTCGCCGGCGCCAACTCGATTTTCTACGGTGAAAAACTGCTGACCACCGCCAACCCGCAGGCCGACAAAGACATGCAGCTGTTCTCGCGTCTGGGCATCTTGCCGGAAGCCCGCGAAGAGCACGCTGACGAAGTGCATCAGGCGGCGATCGAACAGGCATTGGTGGAGCAGAAGAGCAGCGAGCAGTTCTATAACGCGGCGGTTTAAGCGCTTCGCAATTTTGATTGGCTGGAATGCTGAACCCTGTGGGAGCGGGCTTGCCCGCGATCGCGCAGTCACATTCAAAAAGGATGTCGACTGGAAGATCGCTATCGCGGGCAAGCCCGCTCCCACAGGGTCTGTGTTCACCCTAATATTGGTGCTTTGATTGCCCGAGGCCTGCATGTCTTTCGATCTCGCCGCACGCCTGGCTGCCCGTCGTGCCGAAAACCTCTATCGCCAGCGTCCGCTGCTCGAAAGCCCGCAAGGCCCGCAAGTGGTGGTCGATGGCCAGCCGCTGCTGGCGTTCTGTAACAACGATTACCTGGGCCTGGCCAATCACCCGCAAGTGATCGAAGCCTGGCGCGCCGGGGCCTTGAAATGGGGCGTCGGCGGCGGAGCATCGCACCTGGTCATCGGCCACAGTGGCCCGCATCACGCGCTGGAAGAAGCACTCGCCGATCTGACCGGTCGCCCACGCGCATTGCTGTTCACCACCGGTTACATGGCCAACCTTGGCGCGGTGACCGCGCTGGTGGGGCAGGGGGACACGGTGCTGGAAGACCGACTCAACCATGCTTCATTACTGGACGCGGGACTGTTGTCGGGCGCACGGTTCAGCCGTTACCTGCATAACGATGCCGCGAGCCTGGCTACTCGGCTTGAGAAAGCCAGCGGCAATACCCTGGTGGTCACCGATGGCGTGTTCAGCATGGACGGCGACATCGCCGACCTGCCCGCGCTGGCCCGGCAAGCCAAGGCCAAGGGCGCATGGTTGATGGTCGATGATGCGCATGGTTTCGGTCCGCTAGGCGCCAATGGCGGCGGCATCGTCGAGCATTTCGGCCTGAGCATGGAAGAAGTGCCGGTACTGGTCGGCACCCTCGGCAAGGCATTCGGCACGGCGGGGGCATTTGTCGCCGGCAGTGAAGAGCTGATCGAAAGCCTGATTCAGTTTGCCCGCCCCTACATTTACACCACCAGCCAGCCGCCCGCACTGGCCTGCGCCACACTCAAAAGTCTTGAACTGTTGCGCAGCGAACATTGGCGCCGTGAGCATCTGCAAGCGCTGATCCGCCAGTTCCGTCAAGGCGCCGAGCAGATTGGCCTGCAGCTGATGGACAGTTTCACACCGATCCAGCCGATCATGATCGGCGACACCGCCAGGGCGGTGCGTTTGTCGCAGATGTTGCGCGAGCGCGGGCTGATGGTGACCGCCATTCGTCCACCGACCGTGCCCGCCGGCAGCGCCCGTTTGCGTGTGACCCTGAGCGCCGCCCATAGCGAGTCGCAAGTGCAGCTATTGTTAGAAGGACTGGCCGATTGTTTCGAACAACTGGGACCGGAGCCAAGCCATGCGTGATCGACTGATTCTGCTGCCTGGCTGGGGCCTTGGCGTTTCGCCGCTGGAGCCGCTGGCGGCCGCCTTGCAAGGCCTGGATGAACATCTGCGGGTGGAAATCGAGCCACTGCCGGAGCTGGTTTCCAGCGACCTTGAAGAATGGCTCGATGAACTCGACTCGATGTTGCCCCAGGATGCCTGGCTTGGCGGCTGGTCCCTGGGAGGCATGCTCGCCTCCGAATTGGCGGCGCGTCGTGGTGATCGTTGTTGTGGTCTGCTGACGCTGGCGAGCAATCCTTGTTTTGTCGCCCATGACCAGTGGCCGAGCGCGATGCCCGGTGAAACCTTCGATGCGTTTCTGGCAGGTTGCAGGGCGGACCCGCGCACGACATTGAAACGCTTTTCGCTGCTTTGCGCCCAAGGTGCCGAAGACCCGCGCGGTTTGTCGCGGCTGCTGCTCGGCGGGGCGCCACATACGACGGCCTCGGTGTTGCTGAGCGGTCTGGAAGTGCTCGCGCAGCTCGATACCCGTCACGCCTTGCAGGCTTTTCGCGGCCCGCAGTTGCATTTGTTTGCTGGCCTTGATGGTCTGGTTCCCGCTGAGGCGGCAGGCGAGCTGTTCGCGTTAACCCCGGATATCGAAATCGGTCTGATTGAACAGGCCGGCCACGCGTTTCTTCTGGAAGACCCCCACGGTGTGGCGGGGGCGATCCAGGCCTTTTTGCATGAGTCCGGCGATGACTGATTTATCCCTTCCCAACCTGCCCGGCGGCTTGCCCGACAAACGCCAGGTTGCGGCTTCTTTTTCCCGCGCCGCGGCGAGCTACGACAGCGTGGCCGAGTTGCAGCGAGATGTCGGCAATCAATTGCTGGGCCGGTTACCGGCGTCGTTCACTCCGCAGCGATGGCTGGACCTTGGCTGTGGCACCGGTTTTTTCAGTCGAGCATTGGACGAGCGTTTCCCGCTCGGTCACGGGGTGGCGCTGGACATCGCCGAGGGCATGCTCAATCACGCCCGGCCCTTGGGCGGTGCTGCGCATTTCATCGCGGGCGACGCCGAGCGCCTGCCATTGCGCGATGCCACTTGCGATCTGATCTTTTCCAGCCTGGCCGTGCAGTGGTGTGCGGACTTCACCTCAGTACTCAGCGAGGCTTACCGCGTACTGAAGCCGGGCGGTGTTTTCGCATTTGCTAGTCTGTGCGTGGGTACGTTGTACGAGTTACGCGACAGCTGGCGTCAGGTCGATGGCATGGTGCATGTCAACCGCTTCCGCGAATTCGCTGTTTATCAACAGCTGTGTGCGGCCAGCGGCTTGCAGCCGCTCACGCTGGAAACCCGAGCGCATGTATTGCATTACCCGGACGTGCGCAGCCTGACCCATGAACTCAAGGCCCTGGGCGCGCACAACCTCAATCCCGGGCGCCCTGGCGGTTTGACGGGACGGGCGCGGATACTGGGGCTGGTCGAGGCTTATGAGCAGTTTCGTCAGGCCGAGGGCCTGCCGGCGACTTATCAAGTGGTGTACGCCGTTTTGGAGAAACCCTTATGAGCGCAGCCTATTTCATCACCGGTACCGACACCGATGTCGGCAAAACCACGGTGGCCGCAGGTCTGTTGCATGCCGCTCGAACTGCCGGCCTGAGCACCGCAGCCGGTAAACCGGTGGCCTCCGGTTGTACCGTGACGCCCAAGGGGCTGCGTAACGCCGATGCGCTGGCATTGTTGGCAGAATGTTCGCTGCCGTTGACTTATCCCCAGGTCAATCCGGTGGCGCTGGAACCGGCCATTGCCCCGCACCTGGCCGCCCGCGAGGCGGGCATCGCGCTGACCGTGCAATCGCTGGCGACGCCGATGCGGCAGATCCTCGATATGCAGGCCGATTTCACCTTGATCGAAGGCGCTGGCGGCTGGCGCGTGCCATTGGCGGATCAGGACAACCTGTCGGATCTGGCGATGGCATTGGGTCTGCCCGTGATCCTGGTGGTCGGCGTGCGCCTGGGCTGCATCAACCATGCGCTGCTCACGGCCGAAGCGATTGCCCGGGACGGTTTGCAACTGGCGGGCTGGGTGGCCAACATCATCGACCCGAAGACTTCGCGCCTGGAGGAAAACCTCGCGACCCTGGCCGAGCGCATACCGGCGCCTTGCCTGGGACGGGTGCCCAAGCTCAAGCTGGTGACGGCCGAAGCCGTGGCGGAACATCTCCAACTGGACCTGCTGGACTAGAATTTGCCTATGACAAGGCACAGTGCCATTAGGGTTTTTGTCGGGCGTTTTCTGCGCAGGTCTGCTTCAATGTGTGTTGGTAATCCTTTGCAAGGACGAGTTCTCCCATGGAAATCTCAGGTAACAGCGCTTTTTATGCCGGTCTGAGCACTATTCAGACAGGGCAGAACCGTGTCGATCAAGCCGCGGGCCAGATCGCCAACAACACCATCGAACGTGCGGTCACCAGCCAGTCCTCGGATGCCCAGGTCGATCGCCTGCGTTCTGTCGACCGCAGTCAGCAATCGGACCTGGCCAGCAACATGGTCGAGATGTCTCAGGGCAAATTTCAGGTTGAACTGGGCGCCAAGGTCGCCAAGGCATCCGATGAAGTGCTTGGAACGTTGATCGATACGTTCGCCTGATCTCCTGCTGAATCAGCACTGCCAACGCCGCGATATTTCGCGGCGTTTTTCTGCGTAAGTCCTTCTCCCTAAACTAATCTTTCCTTCACTGGCGTGCTGCTGTAGCGGCGGCGCTGCGCAGCCTGTATGCCGGCTATTTCCTTAAGGGATGACGAACGGCAAAAGATCGACGCTTGACAAGATTTAGGCGTAAACGTATGTTTCAAACAACTGTTTGACCGTCACAACAAATCAACACGGTCGTTCATTCCCGGTTACATCAGCAGAGGTTTATCGCTATGCCTGACTACAAGGCCCCCTTGCGTGATATTCGCTTCGTTCGTGACGAACTGCTCGGCTACGAAGCGCACTATCAGAGCCTTCCGGCTTGCGCGGACGCAACTCCGGACATGGTTGACGCCATTCTCGAAGAAGGCGCCAAGTTTTGTGAGCAGGTACTGGCTCCGCTGAACCGTGTGGGTGATACCGAAGGCTGCACCTGGAGCGAGTCCGGCGTTAAGACCCCGACTGGCTTCAAAGAGGCCTACAAGCAATTTGTCGAAGGCGGCTGGCCAAGCCTGGCCCATGACGTAGAACACGGCGGCCAGGGCCTGCCGGAATCTCTGGGTCTGGCTGTCAGCGAAATGGTTGGCGAGGCCAACTGGTCGTGGGGCATGTACCCGGGCCTGTCGCACGGTGCGATGAACACCATCTCCGAGCACGGCACCCCAGAGCAGCAAGAGGCCTACCTGACCAAACTGGTTTCCGGCGAGTGGACCGGCACCATGTGCCTGACCGAACCGCACTGTGGCACCGACCTGGGCATGCTGCGCACCAAGGCCGAACCTCAGGCCGACGGTTCCTACAAAGTCTCCGGCACCAAGATCTTCATCTCGGCCGGTGAACACGACATGGCCGACAACATCGTCCACATCGTGCTGGCCCGCCTGCCGGATGCTCCGGCTGGCACCAAAGGCATCTCGCTGTTCATCGTGCCGAAATTCCTGCCGAACGCAGACGGTTCGATCGGTGCGCGTAACGCCGTGTCCTGTGGTTCCCTGGAACACAAGATGGGCATCCATGGCAACGCCACTTGCGTGATGAACTTCGACGCGGCCACCGGTTACCTGATCGGCCCGGCGAACAAAGGCCTGAACTGCATGTTCACCTTCATGAACACCGCACGTCTGGGTACCGCGCTGCAAGGTCTGGCTCACGCCGAAATCGGCTTCCAGGGCGGCCTGAAATACGCTCGCGATCGTCTGCAAATGCGCTCCCTGACTGGCCCGAAAGCGCCGGACAAAGCCGCTGACCCGATCATCGTCCACCCTGACGTGCGCCGCATGCTGTTGACCATGAAGGCGTTCGCCGAAGGCAACCGCGCGATGGTGTACTTCACTGCGAAGCAGGTCGACATCGTCAAATACGGCGTCGATGAAGAAGAGAAGAAGAAGGCCGACGCGCTGCTGGCGTTCATGACCCCGATCGCCAAAGCGTTCATGACCGAAGTCGGTTTCGAAGCCGCCAACCACGGCGTGCAGATCTACGGCGGCCACGGCTTCATCGCCGAGTGGGGCATGGAGCAGAACGTTCGCGACAGCCGCATTTCGATGCTGTACGAAGGCACCACCGGTATCCAGGCCCTCGACCTGCTGGGTCGTAAAGTGCTGATGACCCAAGGCGAAGCCCTGAAAGGCTTCACCAAGATCGTCCACAAGTTCTGCCAAACCAACGAAGGCAACGAAGCGGTTCAAGAGTTCGTCGCTCCGCTGGCTGCACTGAACAAGGAATGGGGCGAGCTGACCATGAAGGTCGGTATGGCTGCCATGAAAGATCGCGAAGAAGTCGGCGCGGCCTCCGTGGACTACCTGATGTACTCCGGTTACGCCTGCCTGGCCTACTTCTGGGCCGACATGGCGCGCCTGGCTGCGGAAAAACTGGCTGCCGGCACTTCCGAAGAGGCGTTCTACACCGCCAAGCTGCAGACCGCGCGTTTCTACTTCCAGCGCATCCTGCCGCGTACCCGCACTCACGTTGCAACCATGCTCTCGGGTGCCAACAACCTGATGGACATGAAAGAAGAGAACTTCGACCTGGGCTACTAAGTCTTAAGGCAGTTATACAAAAACCGCTGTTCCTTCGGGATCAGCGGTTTTTTTTGCATTGGCGTGCGCCCACGAGACTTCTCCTTGCATCACTGGTGATTGCGATGCCGCCAGCTCCATTGAAAATACCTCAGTAAAACGCTCAGCAAATCGGGGTTTCTGCCGTTACAGTAGTGGGCACAATGCCATCTATTGATATGACGGGTCGGAGCTTTACCCTTGCCGCGTTCTTCCGCTGTACGTTTCAGTCATTTCCTACCGTCATTGCTGCTTTTGCTGGCGGGCCTTGCGGCTGCGTACGTCAAGGACCTGAACGTTTTCTTCACTTCACTGTTCAACGTACTGCCAACCCTGGTTCTGCTGCTGGGCGGTGCATATTGCGCGGTCTACCGACGCCAGCGTGAACTGTTTCTGATGGTCACGGTGTACATCGCCTATTTCCTGCTCGACACCCAGACTGATTACTACCGCGACAACGGCAAGGTGCGTGAAGACGCAGCCGTGGTTTTTCATCTGTGTTGTTTGTTGTTGCCGTTGCTGTTCGGCGTGTTTGCGGCGTGGCAAGAACGAACGCATTTGTTTCAGGACATGGTCGCGCGTTTTGCCGTGTTGCTGGCGGTGGGCAGCGTGGCATTGGGGCTCGAGCAGAGTTACCCGCAGGCGCTGCTGATCTGGTTGTCGGAGATTCGCTGGCCGGCCTTGCACGGTGCGTGGATGAGCCTGATCCAGCTGTCCTATCCAGTGTTCATCGCATCGTTTGTGCTGCTGGCATACCAATACTGGCGCAACCCGAGGCCGCTTCACGCCGCACAGCTTGTGGGTTTGCTCGGATTGTTCTGGATGTTGCCGAAAACCTTCATTCTGCCGTTTACCCTCAACATCATGTGCAGCGAGGTGATGCTGATGATCGCCGCTGCCGTTGCGCACGAAGCCTATCAAATGGCATTCCGCGATGAGCTGACCGGGTTGCCGGGGCGTCGTGCGTTGAATGAACGCATGCAGCGGTTGGGGCGCAACTATGTGTTGGCCATGAGCGACGTCGACCATTTCAAGAAATTCAACGATACCCACGGCCATGATGTCGGCGATCAGGTGCTGCGATTGGTCGCCAGCAAGCTGTCGAAAATCGGTGGCGGCGGTAAGGCGTATCGCTACGGTGGCGAGGAATTCGCCCTGGTGTTTGCAGGCAAAACCCTCGAAGAATGCATGCCGCACCTGGAAGTCATCCGCGAATCCATCGCCACCTACAACATTCACCTACGCAATCAGGACAGCCGCCCGCAAGATGACAACCAGGGGCGCCAACGCCGTGCAGGATCCGGCTCGTCGAGCGTGTCGGTGACCGTCAGTATCGGAGTCGCCGAGCGGATCGACCAGCGCACCCCGGAAGAGGTGCTCAAATCAGCCGACCAGGCGCTGTACAGTGCCAAAGGCGCGGGGCGCAACTGCGTGATGGCGTTCGGGCAGAACCGTCGTGGCGCCGTGCGCATGGACGCCGCTACGGTTGAGTGATGATGGCGCATTCAGCGTCTGCACTGTGATTGTGGGGCGTGGTCGACGGCAGTAGGTTGGAGAAATCTGCTGACGGAGAAATGACCATGCCTGAGTACAAAGCTCCCCTGCGCGACATGCGCTTTCTGATTGACCATGTCTTCGATTTTCACGGCAGCTACGCCGCACTGGGGGCTACCGATGCCAGCCCGGACATGGTGAGTGCGATTCTGGAAGAGGGCGCGAAGTTTTGTGAAAACGTGCTCTCCCCGCTCAACCGTAGCGGCGACGAAGAAGGCTGCCATTTCGACAATGGCGTGGTCACCACGCCAGCGGGTTTCAAGCAGGCGTTCGCACAATACGTCGAGGGTGGCTGGCATGGTCTGGCGGCGGATCCGGCTTACGGCGGCCAGGGTTTGCCCAGCTCTCTGGGACTGGTCATCAGCGAAATGGTCGGCTCGAGCAACACCTCATGGGGCATGTACCCGGGCCTGACCCACGGCGCCATGTCGGCAATCCATGCTCACGGCACTGAAGAACAGAAACAGACTTACTTGAGCAAACTTACCGCCGGCCAATGGACCGGCACCATGTGCCTGACCGAAGCTCATTGCGGCACCGATCTGGGCATCATCAAGACACGCGCCGTACCTCAGGCCGACGGCAGCTACGCAATTTCCGGCAGCAAGATTTTCATCTCCGCCGGCGAGCACGACATGAGCGACAACATCATTCACCTGGTGCTGGCGAAACTGCCGGATGCACCGGCCGGGACCAAAGGCATTTCGCTGTTTATCGTGCCCAAGTTTTTGCCCGATGCAGCGGGTGAAGCGGGCCAGCGCAACGGCGTCTCCTGTGGCTCGATCGAACACAAAATGGGCATCAAGGCCTCGGCCACCTGCGTGTTGAATTTCGATGGCGCCCAGGGTTTTTTGATCGGCGAACCGAACAAGGGCCTGAACTGCATGTTCACCATGATGAATCATGCGCGGCTGGGTACCGGCATGCAAGGCTTGTGTCTGGGCGAGGCAAGTTTCCAGGGCGCGATCAGGTACGCCAACGACCGTTTGCAGATGCGCTCGCTGACGGGACCCAAAGCGCCGGAGAAAGCCGCCGACCCAATTATCGTGCACCCCGATGTACGGCGGATGTTGCTGACCATGAAGGCTTTCAACGAAGGCAACCGCGCGCTGACCTACTTCACCGCACAATTGCTGGATGTCGCGCACCTGAGCGCGGATGAAACAGCGCGCCAGGACGCCGAAGACCTGTTGGCGTTCCTGACGCCTATCTGCAAGGCCTTCATGACCGACACCGGCCTGGAGGTGACCAATCACGGCATGCAGGTATTTGGCGGGCACGGTTTCATCCGTGAGTGGGGTATGGAACAACTGGTGCGTGATTGCCGCATCGCACCGATCTATGAAGGCACTAACGGTATTCAGGCGCTGGACCTGCTCGGGCGTAAGGTCCTCGGCAGCCAGGGCAAGCTACTGCGCGGTTTCACCAAAATCGTCCACAAATTCTGTGCGGCGAATGCCGCGCACCCGCAGTTGGCGGTTTATGTGGCCCAACTCAACGACCTGAACCGGCAGTGGGGCGAATTGACCACTCAGGTCGGCATGGCTGCGATGAAAAATCCGGACGAAGTCGGCGCGGCATCAGTGGATTACCTGATGTACAGCGGTTACATCATCCTCGGATACTTGTGGTTGCGGATGGCGTTGGTGGCGCAGGCACAATTGGAATCCGGCAGTGGCGATGCCGATTTCTGCCGGGGCAAACTGGCGACCAACGAATTTTATTTCAAGCGACTATTGCCACGCACTGCCGCGCACCGGGCAGCGATCGAGGCGGGCAGCGATTGCCTGATGAAGCTGCCGGCGGAGTTGTTTGCGCTCTGACGATCAGGATTGAAAAGCTTCGCGGGCAAGCCTCGCTCCTACGGTTCTATGTCGTTCACGTGAATGCGTGCGACACGGCCTGTAGGAGCGAGGCTTGCCCGCGAATGCGTTCTGGCAGGCGAGAACTGTCTCAGCTGAAACGCTGGTGACTAAAAATAACAAAACAGTCACTGGCTGACCCTATGTGTCGCAAAAGTTGTTGGGTTACACTCGGACCCAACGAAAACACCACACCTACGAATTACCTGTTTAGATCTTGCGAGGTTTGCCATGGCTGACTACAAAGCGCCCCTGCGCGATATGCGCTTCGTCCTCAATGAAGTTTTCGAGGTCGCCAAACTCTGGGCCGAGCTGCCGGCGCTGGCGGATTCCGTCGATGCTGAGACCGTCGAAGCCATTCTCGAAGAAGCCGGCAAGGTCACCAGCAAAAGCATCGCGCCCCTGAGCCGTGCGGCCGACGAAGAAGGTTGCCATTGGGCAGACGGTGCTGTCACCACGCCGGCCGGTTTCCCACAGGCTTATCAGACTTATGCTGAAGGCGGTTGGGTCGGGGTCGGTGGCGATCCTGCCTACGGCGGCATGGGCATGCCCAAAGCCGTGTCGGCCCAGGTCGAAGAGATGGTCAACTCCGCCAGCCTGTCGTTCGGTTTGTACCCGATGCTGACCGCCGGTGCTTGCCTGTCGATCAACGCCCACGCCAGCGAAGAACTGAAAGCCGCGTACCTGCCTAACATGTACGCCGGTGTCTGGGCCGGTTCCATGTGCCTGACCGAGCCGCATGCCGGTACGGACCTGGGCATCATTCGCACCAAGGCCGAGCCACAGGCTGACGGTTCCTACAAAGTCAGCGGCACCAAGATCTTCATCACCGGTGGTGAGCACGACCTCACCGAAAACATCATCCACCTGGTACTCGCCAAGCTGCCGGATGCTCCGGCCGGTCCGAAAGGTATCTCGCTGTTCCTGGTGCCGAAGTTCATGGTCAATGCCGATGGCAGCCTGGGCGCGCGCAACCCGGCCAATTGCGGCTCGATCGAGCACAAGATGGGCATCCAGGCGTCGGCGACCTGCGTGATGAACTTCGATGAGGCTGTGGGTTATCTGGTCGGCGAGCCGAACAAAGGCCTGGCGGCGATGTTTACCATGATGAACTACGAGCGTCTGGGGGTTGGCATCCAGGGCCTGGCTTCTGGCGAGCGCTCCTATCAGAACGCAGTGGAGTACGCCCGCGACCGACTGCAAAGCCGTTCGCCGACCGGCGCGCAGAACAAGGACAAAGTGGCCGATCCGATCATCGTCCACCCGGATGTACGTCGCATGCTGTTGACCATGAAAGCTTCGAACGAAGGCGGTCGTGCGTTCTCGACTTACGTGGCCATGCAACTGGACACCGCCAAGTTCAGCGAAGACGCCGCGACCCGCAAGCGTGCGGAGGATCTGGTGGCGTTGTTGACTCCCGTGGCCAAGGCGTTCCTGACTGATCTCGGCCTGGAAACCACAGTGCACGGCCAGCAGGTTTTCGGAGGTCACGGCTACATCCGCGAGTGGGGTCAGGAACAACTGGTTCGCGATGTTCGCATCACCCAGATCTACGAAGGCACCAACGGCATCCAGGCCCTGGACCTGGTCGGGCGCAAGATCGTTGGCAGCGGCGGGGCGTTCTACAACCTGTTCGCTGACGAGATTCGTCACTTCACGGCCTCTGCCAGCGCCGATCTTGCCGAATTCACCAAACCGTTGAACGACGCTGTGACCACGCTCGACGAACTGACCGCGTGGTTGCTTGACCGGGCAAAATCCAACCCGAATGAAATCGGCGCGGCATCGGTCGAGTATCTGCAAGCGTTCGGTTATGTCGCTTACGCCTACATGTGGGCACTGATGGCCAAGGCCGCTCTCGGCAAAGAAGCGCAGGACGATTTCTACGCCAGCAAACTCGGCACGGCGCGGTTCTATTTCGCACGCCTGCTGCCGCGTATCCACTCGTTGAGCGCGTCGGTGAAGGCCGGGAGTGAGTCGCTTTTCCTGCTGGATGCCGCACAGTTCTGACAATGTAACGTCATGTAAGCTTTCTCTTACATGACGTGCTGCCTATCTCCCATAGATGCAGATTGGATCCACGGCTAATCTACTTCACATGGACGTAGCGCAGGAAGCGCAAAGCAACAACACGGACACGTAGGATTCTGCCAGGACGGCGGAGTGAAATGGATGTCAGGGAAACAGTCTGCAAAGCCCCGCTTCGGCGGGGTTTTCTTATGCCTGCGAAAAAGTACTCAGCCAAGCCCGTCCAGTGCTGGCGAGTTATTCAAGCGATCTTCCGGTCGATTTATCACCTCTTCGAGCAGCGTACGTAACAACGCCAGCGAGGCTTGTTGCCGTTGCACATCGCGACACACCAACCCCACTTTCAACGGTACCCGCGGCTCACTGAGCGGTTTCCACAGCAGGTCGTTGTTGCCATGGGTTTTTTGCGAGCGTCCGGGCAATACCGTTGCCAATTGTGTGTGCGGCAGGCTGTCGAGAATCCCCGCCATGTTGTTCAATTCAGCCTGCACCTGCGGACGTCGTCCCAGATTGGCCAATTGCGCCTGCCAAATCTGGCGTATCTGAAACTCCTCACCCAATAGCAACATCGGCAATTGCGCAGCCTGACTCATCGAGACTTTCTTGAATTCCCGCAAGGGGTGCTCCGCGGGGATGACAAGCGTCAGTTCATCCTCATACAGCATCACGCCATGTAGCCCAGGTTGCCGGGGGGGCAGATAGCTGATGCCGATATCCAGCGAGCCATTGAGCAACCGACGTTCGATTTCCAGTCCTGTCAGTTCATAGATCTGCACCACCAGATGCGGCTGGGCTTTGCGCACGCGTTCGAGCATCTGCGGCACAAGGCTGGTGTGCACCGTTTGCAAAACGCCAATGGCCAGCGTACGCAGCGCCTGCCCCTTGAAATTGCCCAATGCTTCGCGCGCCCGCTGCAGACCATCGAGCAAGGGCAGGGCGTGGTTGTACAGCGTATGGGCCGCCAGGGTCGGCAACAGGCGTTTGCTGCTGCGTTCGAACAGGCTCACATCGAGGGTCTGTTCGAGATGGCGGATCTGTTGTGAAAGCGCCGGTTGAGAGATTGAAAGTCGTTCGGCGGCACGCCCGACGTGGCCCTCTTCATACACCGCGACGAAATAACGCAGTTGCTTAAAATCCATAAGTAATTCTTATTGAAAATGCTGGTAAATCGAAATGGTTCAACACTGGGACTGAGCCTAGTCTAACTGCATTCATAAGGCTTGCAGGGCCAGAAAAGGCGATGAAGAGCATTGGCTTCGCTGTTGTTTGCATAGGTAACGCAAAACACCTGAAACGTAGGTTGAACCCATGAATCTGTTCAGCCTGCGGCGCGCTTCGCCATCGATTGATGATCTGGTAGCGGGTGCTTCCTTCGCCTCCAGTTACGAAAACCTCTCCAGTGAGTGCCTGATGCCCAGTGTCGAGCGGCCCCATCAGATTTTTGTCCGCGGCCAAGGTTCGTGGTTGTGGGACAGCGATGATCGCGCGTATCTGGATTTTTCCCAGGGCGGCGGGGCCAACAGCCTGGGCCACAGTCCCAAAGCACTGGTCAATGCCATCACGACGCAGGCGCAGGCGCTGATCAATCCCGGTTTCAGCCTGCATAACCGCGGCATGATCAACCTCGCCGAGCGTTTGTGCCTGAGTACCGGCAGCGATCAGGCTTACATGCTCAACACGGGCAGCGAAGCCTGTGAGGCCGCGATCAAATTGGCGCGCAAATGGGGCCAACAGCATCGCGGCGGCGCTTCGCGGATCATCGTCGCCAATAACGGCTGCCATGGTCGTAGCCTGGCGACGATCTCGGCGTCGGACAGTTCGACTTTGGCCAACCGATTTGAACCGCAGCTGCCAGGCTTCAGCCATGTTCCCTACAACGATCTTCCGGCGCTGCACGCGGCTGTTGACGAGCGGACCGTGGCGATCATGCTCGAACCGATTCAGAGCGAAGCCGGAGTGATTGCGGCCACGGCGCATTATCTCAAAGGCGTCGAACGTCTGTGTCGGGAGCTGGGGATCCTGTTGATTCTCGACGAAGTGCAAACCGGATTGGGTCGCTGCGGCACCTTGCTCGCCGAACAGTCCTACGGTGTGCGCGCCGATATCGTCGTCCTCGGCAAAGGGCTGGGTGGTGGGGTGCCCTTGGCCGCATTGCTGGCGCGGGGCAAGGCTTGCTGTTTCGACACTGGCGAACTGGGCGGCACCCATCACGGCAATGCACTGATGACCGCGGCGGGTCTGGCGGTGCTCGACAGTGTGCAGGACAAAGGATTTCTCGAACATGTCGGGGAATCCGCCCTGCACCTGCGCGAAGGTTTGCAGCGCTTGTCCCATCGTTACGGTCACGGCGAACTGCGCGGCCAGGGGCTGCTTTGGGGGCTGACTCTATCCGACGATTCTGCTGATGCCGTCGTCAACGCAGCCTTGTTTGAAGGCTTGCTGCTCAACGCCCCGCAACCGGACTGCCTGCGCTTCACCCCGGCGCTGACCGTCAGCATGGCCAATATCGATGAAATGCTCCTGCGCCTGGCCCGCGCCTTCTCCCGCGTACGCACCGCGCAATTACAGTGCCGCAAAGGGATTGCCGTCTGATCAGACGCGTCCTGCACAAATCCCAGAACCGTCTCGCGGTAATACGCACGCCCTGCGCCTGATTTTTTTGGCGTGGGGCGTTTTTTTGTGGCTGGGTTTTGCCATGGGGCAAATTCGGCTTGAGACTTGATCGTATAAATGGCTTTTTAAAGGTGCCGACAGGGAATGTCGATACCCGCTCAACCATCACGGTTGGCTTTGAGCTCTATACCACACAGTGGTATGTTTTTGGGGAAGGGATGCCAATGTCACAAAGGCTTTTCAAGACGAAACGCTTTGCAATGGTCGCCGGAAAGGCATGGATTGGAGATGATGAGCTTCGAGAGGCCTTCCTCGAAATGCTCAAAGGGCAGGCGGATAATCTCGGCGGCGGGGTCTGGAAGAAACGCTTGAACTCCAATCGCCATCGCTCGATTGTTTTGGCGAGGGGTGGTGAATACTGGGTTTACCAGTTCATGTATGCCAAAAAGAGTCAGAGCAATATCAGTCATACCGAGCTGATCGCGTTTCGGAAAATGGCCAAGACCTACGAGGGACTGACAGAGTTGCAAATCCAGTATTTACTGGATACGAGGGAGTTTACGGAGATTTTTTATGAGTAAGAAATTCAAGAGCGAGGCGTTTGAATCAATCCACGAATCTGCCAGTGCCTTGTATGCCATCGGCGCAATCAGCAAGGCGACCATGCGCGAATTCGATGCGTCGTGCCTGGCGAACGTACCGGACGCGATACCGGCCGAACAGATCAAGGCGCTACGTGAACGCAACAATGTCAGCCAACCGGTGTTCGCGCGTTACCTGAACACCAGCGCTTCTACGGTCAAACAGTGGGAATCAGGGGATAAACATCCCAGCGGCATGGCGCTGAAGCTGCTGAGCATCGTTCAGAAACATGGCCTGGAGATACTGGCCTGAGGAATCCGGCTGAACCCTGACCAACGGCAAGGGTCGATTAGCTGTAGGGCTTGCATGAGCCCCATTCAATCAGGAGCTGCCCATGGACTTCATTCGCATCATCATCGCTATCTTGTTGCCGCCACTGGGCGTGTTTCTGCAAGTAGGATTCGGCGGGGCGTTCTGGCTGAATATTTTGCTGACGCTGTGCGGCTACATTCCGGGGATCGTGCACGCGGTGTACATCATCGCCAAGCGTTGATTTACAGCGGCAGATTCATCACTCGCCGATAAAACGACCACTCCTGCTCCAGCGCATGGGCCTGGTTACCGGCCTTGCGGAAACCGTGACGTTCATCCGCGTAGTAATGCGCTTCGACCAGGAGGCCGTTGTTCTGCAAGGCTTCGACCATATCGCGGGTCTGTTGAGGCACGACCACGGCGTCCAGTTCCCCTTGGAAAAAGATCACCGGCACGCGAATGTTGTCGGCGTGCAATAACGGTGTGCGCGCGGCATAGCGCTGGGCGTCCTGCACTGGATCGCCGATCAGCCAATCGAGGTAGTCGCCTTCGAACTTGTGGGTAGCCCGGCCCAATGCCACCGGATCGCTGACCCCGTAAAGGCTGGCGCCGGCGCGGAACACGTTGTGAAAGGCTAGTGCGCACAGCGTGGTGTAGCCACCTGCGCTGCCGCCGCGGATGAACGCTTTGTCGCCATTGATCAAGCCACGATCGGCGAGATGGCTGACCACCGCGCACGCATCTTCGACATCCACCTCACCCCAACTCAAATGCAAAGCCTGGCGGTAGGCTCGGCCATAGCCACTGCTGCCGCGGTAGTTGAGATCTGCCACGGCGAAACCGCGTTGTGTCCAGTACTGAATTCGCGGGTCGAGCATCGGATAGCACGCCGAAGTCGGGCCACCATGGATGAGCACCACCAACGGTGGTTTCGCTTCCCCGGTCATTGCCGGATAGAAGAAACCGTGAGCCTCGCCCGAACCGCTTGGGTAACGCAGGGTCTGCGGGCGACTGATTCTTTCAGCGGGCAGCGGAGTGACACCTCCGGCCAGCACGTTTACCTTTTGCGACTGGCGATCGATCGCGATTACCGCAGCCGAACTGACCGGTGAGGCGGCGATGCAGTAAATGAACTGCGCATCGATGGCGAGGTGGCGGAAGCGGCTGTAATCGCTGGAATAGTCTTGCGTGGAATGACCACACAGGCCCAATCGACCGAAACCGTCTTCTGTCCAGCTCGCCAGATAGTCGCCATCATTCAGGGGTAACCAGGTGCAGCCACCGAGTTGCCAGGGTGCCGGACCATAATCGGCGGCAGCGCTTGGCAGTGGGGTCAGAGCGTTTTCCGCTTCCATCCACGGTTGCCAGTACCCGCCCCGATCCGTCAGGCAAAACAACCGACCGGCGTTATCGAATCTCGGTTGTTGCAGGGATTCTTCAGCATTGTCTCCGGCCACGCAGCGGGCCGGGCCGAAGGTGTTATCGGTCAGGCGCTCGGCAACCATCAAGCGGGTTGCGGTCCACGGCTGATGTGGGCGGCTCCACTCGATCCAGGCCAGTCGATGAGCGTCAGGACTGAGGGTCGGGGCCGCGTAGAAGTCGGCGCCTTCGGCCAGCAGGTGTCGCGTGCCGTCCGCCAGATCGATCGCGACCAAACGGTGCTGGTTGCCGTTTTCCTCAACCGTCAGCACCTGACCATTGGCGAACTGCAAATCACCGTAACGGCAGGTACCGCAGGTCAGCCTTTCTGGCGTCTCGCCCTGGAGCGATTGACGATACAGTTGCTGGTCAGCCTCATTGACGAAGACGATGCCGTCGGCAGTCAGACAAAACGCTCCACCGCCATATTCGTACACCCGACTGCGCACGCTGAACCCGGGCGGTGTCAGACACGTCGCTGTGCCAGCTTGCCAGTGCCAGACTCGGCACGCGGCGTCCTCCGGACGATATTCATTCCAGAACAAGCCGTGTGGGCCAACCTGTAACTCGGCAAAGTCGATACCGGCCGCTACTGCATTGGCGGCGCTCAGAGGTTCAGCTTTTGGCGATGAGGCGTGAATTTCGTTCATTGCGAAAGGCCAGTTGTTCGATGGTCTGGGTGGCGTGCTCGGCTTCTTCGCGGGCCTTGAGGATTACGCCGTGATGGGCGGATTTGCTGCACACCGGATCGGCGTTGCTCGCGTCACCGGTGAGTATGAATGCCTGACAGCGACAGCCGCCGAAGTCTTTTTCTTTCTCGTCGCAGGAACGGCACGGCTCGGGCATCCAGTCATAGCCGCGAAAACGGTTGAAACCGAACGACTCATACCAGATGTGTTGCATGCTGTGGTCGCGCACATTGGGAAACTGCACCGGCATCTGTCGGGCACCGTGACACGGCAAGGCGGTTCCGTCCGGCGTTACTGTCAGAAAAATACTGCCCCAGCCATTCATACAGGCTTTCGGGCGTTCTTCGTAATAGTCCGGCGTGACGAAAATCAATTTGCACGGATGCCCTTCGGCTTCCAGTTTGGCCCGGTATTCATTGGTGATGCGTTCGGCGCGCAGCAGTTGTTCTTTAGTCGGTAAAAGTCCGACACGATTGAGCTGCGCCCAACCATAGAACTGGCACGTGGCGAGTTCGACGAAGTCCGCTTCAAGGGCGATGCACAGCTCGATGATGCGGTCGATCTTGTCGATGTTGTGCCGATGGGTGACGAAGTTCAGCACCATCGGATAGCCGTGGGCTTTCACCGCACGGGCCATTTCCAGTTTCTGCGCGAAAGCCTTTTTCGAGCCGGCCAGCAAGTTGTTCACCTGCTCGTCGCTGGCCTGGAAACTGATCTGGATGTGATCGAGGCCGGCCTTCTTGAAGTCACTGATTTTCTGTTCGGTGAGGCCGATGCCGGAGGTGATCAGATTGGTGTAGAAACCCAATTTGCGTGCTTCGCCGATCAGCTCGGCGAGGTCCTGACGCACCAGCGGTTCGCCACCGGAAAAACCCAGCTGCGCCGCGCCCATTTCCCGCGCTTCACGAAACACCTTGATCCACTGTTCGGTGCTCAGCTCCTTGCCCTGTTCAGCAAAGTCCAACGGGTTGGAGCAGTACGGGCATTGCAGCGGGCAGCGGTACGTCAGCTCAGCCAACAGCCACAGCGGCAGGCCGATCTCGGGTTTGGGCGGTACTTGCACCGATGACTCAGGCAAGTTCGATCCAGTGCTGCGCACGGGCAACCTCCATGAATTGCTCGATGTCGTCACCGAGCTCGGGCACGCCGGGGAACTGCTGGTCAAGCGCCTCGATGATCGCCGCGACATCCCGCTCGCCATCAATCAAGCCACCGATCAACGCGGCGCTTTCATTGAGTTTAATCATGCCTTCCGGATACAGCAGCACGTGGCCTTTCTGCGCCGGTTCGTACTGGAAACGGTAGCCGGGACGCCAGCTCGGCGTCTTGCTGCGATCAAAGCTCATAAAGTGATTCCTTTGTGCCAGACCCGCTCACGGGTCACGCTGTGATATGGCGGGCGTTGCAGTTCGTAGGCCATGCTCATGGCATCGAGCATGCTCCAAAGAATGTCCAGTTTGAACTGGAGAATTTCCAGCATGCGCTCCTGGCCTTCACGGGTCTTGTAGTGCTCAAGGGTGATCGCCAGACCGTGCTCGACATCACGCCGCGCTTGACCCAGGCGGGTGCGGAAATACTCGTAGCCGGCCGGGTCGATCCATGGGTAATGCTGCGGCCAGCTGTCCAGGCGCGATTGGTGGATCTGCGGGGCGAACAGTTCGGTCAGCGAACTGCTGGCGGCTTCCTGCCAGCTGGCGCGACGGGCGAAGTTGACGTAGGCATCCACCGCGAAACGCACGCCGGGGAGCACCAGCTCTTGCGAACGCAGTTGATCCGGGTCCAGGCCGACGGCTTGACCCAAACGCAGCCAGGCTTCAATGCCGCCGTCTTCCCCCGGTGCGCCATCATGGTCGAGCAGGCGCTGAATCCACTCGCGACGGATCTCGCGGTCCGGGCAGTTGGCCAGAATGGCAGCATCCTTGAGCGGGATGTTCACTTGATAGTAAAAGCGGTTGGCGACCCAACCCTGGATCTGCTCACGGCTAGCGCGACCTTCATACATCGCCACGTGGTAGGGGTGGTGGATGTGGTAGAAGGCGCCTTTGGCGCGCAGGGCGGCTTCGAATTCGGTGGGGGACATCGGGGCGTCGGTCATTGCGGTTCTCCGGAATACAACCGGTGGGTTCTTTGGTGTCTGGTCTGGCGCCATCGCTGGCTAGCCAGCTCCCACAGGTTTTGTGTTGCGCCACAGATTTCGCGTGCACGATCAATCCCTGTGGGAGCTGGCTTGCCAGCGATGGGGCCATCAGCTACAGCACAATGCTCATGCCGTCATACGCCACTTCAACCTGGCGCCGATCCAGCTCTGCACGCTGCGGCGAATCCTCATCAAGAATCGGATTGGTATTGTTGATGTGGATAAGCACCTTGCGCTGTTTGGGCAGTTGCTCAAGCACTTCGAGCATGCCACCAGGGCCGTTTTGCGCCAGGTGCCCCATCTCGCGACCGGTACGGGTGCCGACGCCCCGGCGCTGCATTTCGTCATCGTCCCACAAGGTGCCGTCCACCAGCAGGCAATCACTGCCGGCCATGATCTCCAGCAATGACGCATCAACCTTGCCCAGGCCCGGTGCATAGAACAATTTGCCACCGGTGTTGAGGTCCTCGACGATCAGGCCGATGTTGTCGCCCGGATGCGGATCGAAACGATGCGGGGAGTAGGGCGGCGCGGCGCTACGCAGGGGCAGTGGGGTGAAACGCAGGTTCGGGCAGGCTGGCACGCTGAAACTCTGGTCGAGTTCAATGCGGTTCCAGGTCAGCCCGCCATTCCAGTGGTTGAGCATGTTGAACAGCGGAAAGCCGCTGCTCAGGTCTTCATGGACCATGTCCGTACACCAGACCTGATGCGGGCAACCTTCACGCAGCATGAGCAGGCCGGTGGTGTGGTCGATCTGGCTGTCCATGAGGATGATGGCGCTGATCCCGGTATCGCGCAGGGCACGGCCCGGTTGCATCGGAGCGAAGCTCTGGAGCTGGGCGCGAATGTCCGGGGAAGTGTTGCACAGCACCCAGTTCACGCCGTCATCGGAGATCGCGATGGACGATTGCGTCCGCGCCTTGGCCCGCAGGCTGCCGTCGCGAAAACCTGCGCAGTTCACGCAGTTACAGTTCCACTGGGGGAAACCGCCGCCGGCAGCGGAACCTAGAATCTGGACAAACATGGGCGCTCCATCATTTCAACGCTGAAAATAAAACGCCTCGGATATCCGAGGCGTTGTGCTGCTCAACTGCCAAGGCAGCGATTAGCGGCTTGCGAAGTACATGGTGACTTCAAAGCCGATACGCAGGTCGGTGTAAGCCGGTTTGGTCCAGGCCATAAATTGAACTCCTTCAGGTAGGGTAAGGACAGCGCTATCTATAGGTATAGTCCACCTCAAGTCAGAGATGTTCCAAATAGTTAGGCTGCTATGTTACTCAAAATTTCAGAGGGATTGCCCGTGAAACTTTGAGAAAGCTCGTTGCAGCCCCGGTAATGATCATTTTGTCGCTTGCCAAGGTGCGCCCGGTGCAATGCCGTTGGCCAGGCAGCGCCAGCCGCCCTCGGCTTGATTCAATCGCTGTGTGGCAGCCAGCAAAAGGGGGCGGTCGATCAGCAAAATTGCTTCGGGCAACTGTGTCAGATAATCCGACGAGCGGCCCGCCAGTTTGGCTTGCCACAACAACTCGGCTGCCTCGACGACGGGCAATGCGGTGCTTGAAAACTGGCCAGCCAGAATCTGACGCTGGGCGATGAAAGCGCTGTCGCCAATGGCATTGATCAGCTGCGGCAAACTCTCGAGGAACTGCTCGATGTGCTGCAACAGGTCCACTGGCGCCACGGTCGGTGATTGCACACCGAATAGCAGCCCGGTTTGCCCATGAATCTGCCGCAGCGCGCTGAACACGGCATAACCTAGCTGCAACTCCACTCGCAGACGCTGGTAGAACGACGTCTGGCAGATATGTGCCAGCAAACGCCACGCGGCTTCGTCGGCCAGTTCAGTGGTTGAAGTCGGACAGAACAGCAGGATCGCATGCTCGCTCGAATCGGTATCGACAATGCTCCATAGGCGTTGTGATGGGATCGAAAGCGGCGGGGTCTGCTGATTGTCCGGCGTTCCGGGAATGCGGCTCAAAGCGAGGCCCATGGCCGCTTGAGTCTGGGCGGACAGGCCAATCGCCAGGCCGTCCCAGCGTGCACTCGTCCAGAGATGCTGCATGTCGTCCGAGTTAGCGGTGTGGCCAAGACAGTGGTCAGGCAATGCCTTGAGCAATTGTCGAATCGGAATCAGCGCAACGCTTGCAGGTTCTGGCTGTACGACCACGGCATCAGGCGTTGTCAGCGCTTTCAGCGCGTGCTCCAGGATGATGGGCATCGGCTCCTGCAAGCCGGTCATCTTCAGAAGCCACTCATTTCCCGAAACGTTGAAGGAAAAGTCCACACCCGCCTGACGTGCATCTTCGCGTAGCGGACGCAGCGCGCTGTCGAGCCGCGATTGAAGATGGCTGTCGGGCGTCAAGAGCAGACGCCAGCGTAGATAAATCGCACCTTCAATGCCGTTGTCCGGCAACGCCTGGCTGAATTGCATTGGCGAACGTTCGCGACGACTGCGCGAGCGGTCTTGGGCGAAAGTGCGCAGACCACGGTGGGCGCTGGTCTGGCCGCGAATCAGTCCGGCGTTGGTGGCTGGCGGCTCGGTGTTCAGGAATGGATTGGGTGCGGGCAGTTGCCATGAACCGCTGAAGTTATCCACCGCGCCAATCTGTTTGAGGATTTGCTTCAGGGCTTCAACACCGTGCCCGGATAACCCGGCTTCGCGCTGCTCGCTGTCCCGTCGGGCCAGTTGCAACGCACTGCTGACTTGTTGCTGGCGCTGGAGCAGGGCAGCGTACTCTTCACGCAACCGGCTCCAGTCTTGCTGGGCGAAGAAGCTCAGCCAATCCATGAGACGCCTTGGTATGTCGCTCGCCGATACTTCGAAGGGCAATGTGAATTCGATGTGCAGCAAGGCTTGCCCGGCGAATTGATACAGCGGTTCTGCCTTGAGCTTTTCGGCCACGCCTTTCTCGCGTAAATCCGCGAGCAAGCCCCCCGGTTTCTCGGCATTGAGCCAATGGCACAGGAATTCCAGTGCTTCGGCGCAAGAGTCGGGCAGCGATTCAAGGGCAAACAGTAAATCGAGCCGACGTTCGTCAGCCTGTTGATAGCTTCTGTCTGACGTCGCCAGCAGCGGCGTGGGAAGGGGTTGCGGGACTTTTTCACCTTGGGCAACAACCGCACCAAAGGCTTCGGCCATCACCCGCAATTCATCGAGACTCTGCGGGCCGGCAAGGCTCAAAGTCATCTGTCCGGTCTGGTAGAAGCGCTGATGAAAATGTTGCAAAGCGTGCTGAAACTCGGGTTGCCCAAGGGGCAGGCTGTCGCGATTGCCAGCGTGGAAACCCCGCAGCGGATGAGTTTCAGAGAGCCCCTCGAACAAAGCCAGTCGCTGTTGCGCCACTGGATCCTGCGACCACGCGACAAACTCCGCATGCAGCACTTCTCGTTCCCGCTGCTGATCGTCCGGATTCATACGCGGATGCGCGAGCATGTCTGACAAACGTTCCAGACCACCGGCAAACGCCTGGGGCGACAATTCGAAAAAGTAATCCGTGTTGCGTTCGCTGGTCCGCGCATTCACTTGGCCGCCATGGCTTTGAACGTACGCCATCAACCCTTGGCCCGCAGGAAAACGCTCGGTACCGAGAAACAGCAAGTGCTCAAGAAAATGCGCCAGGCCAGGCCATGCCAGCGGCACATCGTGGCTCCCCGCAGCAACCCGCAATGCCGCCGCGCAGCGCTTCAAATTCGGGGCATGACGCAGCGTCACCCGCAAGCCGTTGGCCAGGGTTTCAGTATGGGGGCGAGGGTGATTCAACGCGGGCATGGGCACTTCCAGAACAGAGAAGCGCTCATGCTAGCGGATTCGTCAGCGCTTGTTCAGATCGCCGTAAAGCTCGGGGCGACGGTCGAGCAAATAGCGGTTGGCGGAACGCGAGTCGATCATCAGCTGACGATCCAGTTCACCAACGATCAACGCTTCATCAAGACCCGCTTGGGCGATACGGCTGCCATCAGGCGCGGCAATGCTGCTCTGGCCGCAGTAATGGATATCGCCTTCGTGCCCGCAGTAATTGGCGTAGGCCACATAGCACTGGTTTTCGAAAGCGCGGGAACGAACCGTGACATCGGCGACGAAATCAAAGGGAATCATATTCGCCGTTGGCACCAGAATCAGCTCGGCACCCTGGAGCGCCAGGCGCCGTGCGTTTTCCGGGAACTCCAGGTCGTAGCAGATCAGCAAACCAAGTTTCCAGCCGTTGAGTTCAACCACAGGGAAATCGTTGGCTCCGGCGCTGAACATCGAATGGTCGAGATCGCCGAACAGATGCGTTTTGCGGTAATTGCAGACACGCTCGCCGCTGGCGTCGATCAGTTGCACGGCATTGTAGATCTGCCCGTCCTCGGAGCGTTCGGGATAGCCATACAAAATGGCAATCCCTGCCGTTCGGGCAATGCGCGCGACCTGTTGCGCCGACTCACCGTTGTGCACTTCCGCCAGCACGCTGACGGCATCGATGCCGATGTTGTAGCCGGTCAGGAACATCTCCGGCAGCACCAGCAAATCGGCGCCTTTCGCCTCCAGCGCCAGTTGATGCAGGCGTTGCAGGTTGCCGGCGACATCCAGCGGCAACGGTGGACATTGGTAAAGGGCTACGCGCATTTCGGATTCCTCTTACTCGGGCAGGGCGATCGGTCCGATCTCGTTGAACACATCTCCTGGACCCGGATTCTCGGCGTGAGTTGCACCGCCGAAGTGTTTCATGATGCCCCACACTGCGTTGAGCGAGGTCTGCACCGCGCCTTCGACCCAGGCCGGCGTCCACGAAACGTCGTCACCGGCGATGAAAATCCCGCGCTGCTCGGCCGGCATGTCGTCCTGCATGAAGTGCGCGTACATGCGCTGGTTGTAGCGGTAGTGGCCGGGCAGTGCGCCTTTGAAGGCACCGAGGAAGTGCGGGTCGGCTTCCCACGACACGGTGATCGGGTCGCCGATGATGCGCGCGGCGATGTCGACTTTCGGGTAGATCTTCTTCAGCGCATCCAGCGCCAGCTTCACGCGTTTTTCCACAGGATGCGGCAGCATTTTCAGCGCGTCGCTCATCCACGAGTACGACAGGCAAATCACCCCCGGCTTGTCGTCGCCGTTATCGAACAGGTAAGTGCCGCGGGTCAGGCGATCGGTGAGGGTCATGCTCATCAGGTCGCGGCCGGTCTCCGGATCCTTGTCCTTCCAGAAGGGGCGGTCGACCATCACGAAGGTCTTCGACGATTGCATGTAGCGGGTGCGGTCCAGGGCCATCCACATCTTTTGCGAGAACAGGGTTTCGTCGCATTCGATCTGGGTGGTCAGCAGCCAGCTCTGGCACGTGGTCAGCACCGCGGCGTATTCGCGGGTGTCGCCATTGTTGTCGGTGACCGCAAATCTGCCCCCCGGCGCGTGGGCGATTTTCTTCACCCCGGAACGTGGTGCACCGCTGTGCAATGACTTGAGGCTGGTGCCTTGCGGCCAGTGCACGCAACGCTCAGGGACGTGGCGCCAGATGCCCTGCGGTACTTGTTCTACGCCACCGACCACCAGGTGTTGGTGATCGTCGCAGTTGGTCATCACCACGCGGAAGATTTCCAACATCGAGTTCGGGAAGTCCGAGTCCCAGCCACCGGTACCGAAGCCGACCTGGCCAAACACTTCACGGTGATGGAATGACAGCTTGGCGAACGCCTTGGAGGTGGCAACGAAATCGTAGAAGGTGCGGTCGTCCCACAGCGGTACGAGGGTGTTCCACAGCTCTTTGAGGCGCGGCACATCGCGGTCGCGGATGGCTTGCTGGATATCAGAGAACTGCGAGCCCGCTTCCAGGGCATCGGCCCAGGCGTCGGCGACTTCCTGGAAAAGTGCAGGAAGATCCGCCAATTTTTGTGCGTAATGGGTCTTGCCTTCCAGATCGATGACAGTGCTGCCTGAGGCCGGTGTCAGTGGGTTGGGGAAGGGCTTGGTTTCGAGATTCAGCTTGTCGACATAGTGATAGAACGCGGTGGACGACACCGGAAAGCGCATGCCGCCCAACTCGGCGACGATGCCGTCAGTGCCATTGAACGCCTGGGAGCGCAGGCGCCCGCCCAGCTTCGAGGCCTCATAGACCACGGGCTTGAGGCCCAGCTTCATCAATTCGTACGCTGCCACCAGCCCTGCGATCCCGGCGCCGACGATCGCCACTTCGGCACCGTGATTGTGCTCGGGAATGCTGCCAAGACCCGCCGGATGTTCGATCCAGTCGTCGAAGGCGAAAGGAAAGTCCGGGCCGAAAATAGTGACTGGTTTTTTACCGTCTGCAGGATGGCGATTGTTCTTGTTCATGGCTGACCTTGCTGGCGACCCGACGCGGGATGCGCATCTGAGTATAGGAAAAGATGCCAGCCATTCTAGAGAGCACAGAACACGTTAATAAGACGCAAAGTGTCGTCATTTTGCTATCGGTTTGATCAATATGACGAACTATCAATACACACTGACTACTGTGGGAGCGGGCTTGCCCGCGAAGAGGCCAGTTCTGGCACCAAAAATTATCGGCAAAAACTAAACCGGCTGCCCCCGATCAATCTTGCTACTCAAGATGATCGACGTCGTGGTTTTCTCCACACCATCCACACTGCCAATCTGGTCCAGCAACTGATCCAGCTGTTCCGGCGAATCAGTGCGCAACCACGCCACATAATCAAATTCGCCACTTACCGCACACAACTGCTGCACCTGAGCCATCGCGCTCAGACGCCGCAACACTTCCTTGCCGGAGCGTGGCTGCACGGTAATCCCGACATAGGCCTGCAACCCGCCATCCACCACCCGCTGCCCGAGACGTACGCCATAACCGGTGATGACTTTGGCCTTTTCCAATCGTGCCAGGCGTGATGTGACCGTGGTGCGGGCGATGCCCAGTTGCCGGGCCAGCATGGCGACGCTCTCACGGGCGTTGATCTGCAGGGCCGCGATCAACTGGCGGTCGATTTCATCGAGAACGGGTGGGCGAGTGTCAGGCAAGGGGAGTCTCCAGGGCGCCGATCAATGCGCAAGCATGTTACAGGCAGTTTCTGCACGACGCTCGCGACGGTTCCTTGGGCTAGCCTTAGTACCGTTCAGGACATTTCTGCCTGCGACAAATTGCCATAAGTAACCAGGTAGTACATTATTCCGCCCCTTGTCACAAATGGGGAAAAATCTCGACATGAAAAATTCTGGGGTTGCCGCTGGCAGCAAGTGGTTGCTGGCGGGGTTGGGTGTGTTGATTGCACTGATCGGGCTTGGCCTGATCGGTGGTGGCGGGTACCTGATCGCGCTTGGCGGTAGCTGGTATTTCCTGCTGATGGGCCTGGCGATGCTGGTGTCCGGGCTGATGATTGCCCGTCGCAAGCCGCTGGGTGCGTGGTTGTATGGCGTGGCGCTGATCCTCACCGCGATCTGGGCCGTCTGGGATGCTGGCCTTGAATACTGGCCGCTGGTCTCGCGCGTGCTGACGTTTGCCGTCATCGGCCTGGTCGTGGCGTTGATCTATCCGACCCTGGTCCGCGCTTCGGGCGCGAACGGCGGGCGTGGCGCCTACGGGTTGGCCGGTATTCTGGGCATTGGCGTCGTTGCGACGATGGCCTACATGTTCGTCCCGACCCACGTGGTGAAGAACGACACCGTCCCTCCGGTAACGCCGGTCACCCCGGGCACCGAGCAGAAAGACTGGGCGCATTGGGGCAACACCACCGCCGGCAATCGCTTTGCCGCGCTGGACCAGATCAACAAAGGCAATATCGACAAGTTGCAGGTCGCCTGGACCTTCCGTACCGGCGACATTCCGCAAAGCACCGGTGCTGGCGCTGAAGACCAGAACACCCCGCTGCAGATCGGTGACACGGTCTACACCTGCACCGCCTACGGCAAGGTCTTTGCCCTGGATGCCGACACCGGCGCCCAGCGCTGGAAGTTCGACCCACAAGGCACCGCGCCCAACTGGCAGCGCTGCCGTGGCCTGGGTTATTCCGAAACCCCGGTGTCATCGGACAGTCAGCCGGCCGCCTGTGCGAAACGCCTGTTTCTGCCGACCGGCGATGCACGTCTGATCGCAATCAATGCTGAAACCGGCGAGCCTTGCGAAGAATTCGGTAACAAGGGCACCGTCGACCTGACCACCGACATGGGTGAGGTGAAGCCCGGTTACTACCAGCAGACCTCTACTCCATTGGTCGCCGGAGACGTGGTGATCGTCGGTGGCCGCGTGGCTGACAACTACTCCACCGGCGAGCCGCCGGGCGTGGTGCGTGCCTACGACGTGCGCAGCGGTGAACTGGTCTGGGCCTGGGATCCGGGCAACCCGAACACCACCAAACGTCCACCTGCCGGCGAGACCTACACCCGCGGTACGCCGAACGTTTGGTCGGCGATGTCCTACGATGCCAAGCTCGGTCTGGTGTACCTGCCAACCGGCAACGCCACCCCGGACTTCTTCGGCGGTCAACGCACCGAGATGGACAACAAGTGGAACTCGTCTGTCGTCGCCATCGATGTGAAAACCGGTCAGGTGCGCTGGCACTTCCAGACCACCCACAACGATCTGTGGGACTTTGACCTGCCGGCGCAACCGCTGCTGTATGACGTGCCGGACGACAAGGGCGGTACTCAGCCAGCCCTGGCGCAAGTCACCAAGCAGGGTGAGATCTTCCTGCTCAACCGTGAAACCGGCGTACCGATTGCCCGCGTTGAAGAGCGTCCGGTGCCGCAAGGCCATGTGCCCGGCGAACGCTACTCGCCGACGCAGCCGTTCTCCGTCGACATGCCGTCAATCGGCAACAAGACCCTGACCGAGTCAGACATGTGGGGTGCCACACCGTTTGACCAGTTGATGTGCCGCATCCAGTTCAAGGGCATGCGCCACGAAGGCGTCTACACCCCGCCAGGCATGGATCGCGCGCTGCAATTCCCGGGCTCGCTGGGCGGCATGAACTGGGGCAGCGTTTCGGTTGATCCGAACACGAACTACATGTTCGTCAACGACATGCGCCTGGGCCTGGCCAACTACATGATTCCGCGTGACAAGATCGGCGCTGGAGCCAGCGGCATTGAAATGGGCGTTGTCCCTCAGGAAGGCACACCGTTCGGCGCGATGCGCGAGCGTTTCCTGTCTGCAGTCGGCATTCCGTGCCAGAAGCCACCATTCGGCACCATGTCGGCCATCGACCTCAAGACTCACAAGTTGATGTGGCAAGTTCCGGTCGGCACCGTGCAGGACACCGGCCCACTGGGCATCCGTATGCACCTGCCGATCCCGATCGGCATGCCCACCCTCGGCGCGTCACTCGCTACCCAATCCGGTCTGCTGTTCTTCGCCGGCACCCAGGACTTCTACCTGCGCGCCTTCGACACCGGCAACGGCAACGAAATCTGGAAGTCGCGCTTGCCGGTAGGCAGCCAGTCCGGGCCAATGACTTACGTTTCACCGAAGACGGGCAAGCAGTACATCCTGCTGACCGTGGGCGGTGCGCGTCAGTCGCCGGATCGTGGGGATTATGTGATTGCCTACGCTTTGCCCAAATAAGGGCTGAAGCTTGGGTAAAAAAGCCGCGCCATTGCGCGGCTTTTTGTTGGGCGAAAGAGAGGGTGTGGAAATCGGCTAGGATTGAGGCAGTCAAGGGTGCGAGGTGAAGGGCATGACAACAAAGTTACCTACCGCCGTGCGCGACCGTGCATTGCAGATCGCCCACCACGAAATGGGCCACTACGTCGTGGCCCGCGCCTTGGGCTTTGCCACGGGCGGCGTGACCTTGACGGTGACCAAGGATCTGCGGCACCACGGAGGGGCGTCCATTACCCTGGTGCGCCCCATTTCGTCGATGGAAGCCATGAAGGCGTATCTGGAAGCCCGGATGATGGTGCTCCTGGCTGGCGCCATGGCGCAGACACTCCCTTCAAAACCTTCAGCCGCAAAACACGTTGATAAGCCCAAAGCCACCGCGATCCTCAAAGGCGAGCAGGGGGCAGAACAGGATTACGCAAAAATCAGGGAGCTGCAGCACCTGCTTCGCAACATCACCTGCCAGGATAGCGATCCAGCGTCGAGCGAGCGCATAACGGCGCAGCTTAAAGCGATGACTGATCGGCTGTGGGGCCGGACTCAAGCAATCATCGAAGATCAGGCCGGGACGATTTCTGAATTGGCAGTGGCACTGGTGGACGGCATGGCGCTTGTGGAGCAATGGGGGCGGGCTGCGGACACGTATGAGGTTGTATGGACGGGGCAGATGCTGGAACGGTTGCGAGCCGTGCAGGCCATCCCTTCGTGATGTGTTTGGACTGAAAAACCTGGCTCTTTCAGTCCCAAAAAGGGAACGATCGGTCCCTTTTTGGGAGCTTTCAACTCTGCCGTGATTATTTTTTTTTCGAGGGGGCTGCTTCCTTTCGGGTTTGAGCAGGCCGCCGCGTTAGCACCTTCACCACATCATCAATCACCGCTTTGCTCATCGTCGTCAGGTAATGCGCAGCCCACGCGTGGCGGTCGGAGTCTTGGGCGTAGGCGGCGTCGACGGTCAGGGATTTGGCGAGGAACAGCAGGTCGGAGGCTTGGGCCAGGGCGTCGGCGATGGGGACGTCGCGGCAGACGTGGAACAGGGGTTGATCCGAGAGATACATGAAGGGGGTGAAGCCGACGGTTTTTAGTTCCGAAATCGCAGATGCATTTGTTTTGGTCATGGTGAAGCTCCTAATTTGAAGGGCTGCCGCATTCGTTTCCAAGCGAATGGGTGGCAGCTGTGCGCAGGTTGGAAAACCGGGAAATTAGGAAACCGGCACGCCCGAAGACGTCCCGCGCACAGCTGCCATAACTCGTGGTTGAGATAGGCAAACTGCTGCTTTCAATTTCGACGGGTTTCCAAGCCCGATCGCTGATTGGTCAGCGACGTCCGCAGACTATCCCGTCAAACAAAAGCGCAACAAGGCGGCAAAGTGCCCAACAGCAAGATTCGGAGTTTGCCTACAAGGTCCTAAGGCGTCATCCGATATTTCGACACCTTAAGTAAACGCAATTAACCATCAGTCTTCGGTGAAATAATCCGAATCGATGTGTTTGATCTCGTAGAGCGCTTCACGCTGCAGCCCAAATTGTTCTCGGCCATCAAGCGCGCCAGTTCCATGCCATCGATCAGCATCGACGACGCTTTTGCGCCAGACACGAAAAAGCCGCGCACTGCGCGGCTTTCTTGTTTGGTGGGCCCACACGGACTTGAACCGTGGACCAAAGGATTATGAGTCCTCTGCTCTAACCAACTGAGCTATAGGCCCTCAGTAGGTCGCGGATTATAGCGACGGTTTCGCGGCTGTGCTATCCGAAAAATCCAATACGGTTGTACGAAGAAACGTCGCGGCGAATTCGTCGGGGGGTAGGGGCAGGCTGACGATGTAGCCCTGGATTTGTTCGCAGCCTTCGGCGGCGAGGAATTGTTGTTGCGATTGGGTCTCGACACCTTCGGCAATCACGGTGAATTGCATGCTGCGTCCGAGTGCGATGATGGCGCGAACGATCGCCGCATCGTGGGGGTCGTCCGGCAGGCCGCGGACGAATGATTGATCGATCTTGAGGATGTCCAGTGGCAGGCGTTTGAGGTAGCTCAGTGACGAATAGCCAGTGCCGAAGTCGTCGATCGCCAGTTGCACACCCAAGTGCTTGAGTTGATGCAGTACCGCCAGCGCTTCTTCCGCCTGGCTCATGATGAAGTTTTCGGTGATCTCCAATTGCAGCAGATCAGGTTTTAGGCGGTAGTCCTTGAGCAGTTGTTCGATACGCCCCAGCAGGTTCGGTTGGCGCAGTTGCGCGCCGGCGAGGTTGACCGACAGCGGGCCAAGGCCTTCGTAGGATTTATTCCATTCATGCATTTGGCGGCAGGCGGTTTCCAGCACCCAATCGCCGATCTGCAGGATCATGCCGTTTTCTTCTGCCAGAGCGATGAAGTGCTCTGGCGGCACGTCGCCAAAAGTTGGATGGTGCCAGCGGATCAATGCTTCGGCGCCTACCAGGCGATAGTCGTCGAGGCTGATTTTCGGCTGGTAATACAGGTGCAGTTCGTTGCGTTCGATGGCGCGGCGCAGTTCATGTTCGAGGGCGACGCGCTCGCTGGCCTGGGCGGTGAGGTCGCGGGTATAGCTTTCGACCCGGTTACGCCCCTTTGCCTTGGAGCGGTACATCGCCGCGTCGGCGTTCTTGATGAGCGTGGCCACGTCGCAGCCGTCCTGTGGATAAAGGCTGGTGCCGATGCTGGAGCTGATGAAGAACTCATGCTCGCCCGCCTGGAATGGCGCGGTAAAGCAATTGAGCAACTTGGTGGCTATGTTGTCGGCATCGCTGGGTTGCTGCAGCCCGGGCAGGAGGATGATGAACTCGTCGCCGCCCAGGCGTGCCACGGTGTCGATATCCCGTAACTGCTCCTTGAGGCGAACCGCAATGCCCTTGAGCAGCAGGTCGCCGACCGGGTGGCCAAGGCTGTCGTTGATGTGTTTGAAGCGGTCGAGGTCGAGAAACAGCACTGCGCCCTGGCCACCGTTTTCCTTCTGGGTGTTGAGGGCGGTCAGCAAGCGGCTTTCGAACAACGTCCGGTTGGGCAGGCCGGTCAAAGGGTCGTGGTGGGCCTGGTAGTCAAGCTTGGCCTGGGCGTGTTTAAGGCTGGAGATGTCGGCGAACACCGCCACAAAGTGGGTGATGAATTTGTCGCGGTTGCGCACGGCGCTGATGGTCAGCCAGCTCGGGTAGAGCTCGCCATTTTTGCGCCGATTGGAAATCTCCCCTTGCCAGTGCCCCTCGGCCGTCAATTGGTGCCACATCGCGGCGTAGAACGCACTGTCATGCAAGCCTGAGGCAAGCAAGCGCGGGGTATGGCCGAGCGCTTCGCTTTCGCTGTAGCCGGTGATCTCGGTAAATGCCCGGTTGACCGCGCTGATGTGCTGTTGGGTGTCAGTGATCAACACGCCCTCGGCGGTGCTCTCGAATACGGTCGCCGCCTGTTGCAGTTTTTCCTGCATCAAGTGGCGTTCCGTGATGTCGCGGGCGATGGTCAGCATGCAGTCTTCGTCACCGATTGGCAGCGGACGGCTGGAGACTTCACAAAGGCGAATCTGCCCGTCGCTGCGGCGGATATGGCAACTGAAGTCGCGGACGAAACCGTCGCGGTGCAGCAAGTCGAGCATCTGTTTGCGTTCGTTGAGGTTGACCCAGATCCCCAGGTCCAGCGCCGAACGATCCACAGACATCGCGCTGTTGAACCCGGTAATTCTGCTGAACCCTTCATTGACCTCAAGCAGCAGACCGTCGCTCTGACGGGACAACAACAGGCCGTCCGGAGAGGCGTGGAAAGCCTTGGCGAATTTTTCTTCCGAGGTTTGCAGTTGCTGTTGGGTTTCTTTGAGTTGGGTGATGTCGCGCACGACCACCACCAGCGCCGGGGTTGTATCGAGGTCGAACGGTTCGGCGGAGATCAGGCCGGTAAACACCTGGCCATTGCTGCGGCGAAAGGGCATTTCCAGGTTGCGGATGCTGCCAGCCTGCAAGCGCTGCAGCAAACCCGGACCCACACCGGGAATGCCCCAGATGTTGAGATTGGTGGCGGTCTGGCCGATGACGTCTTCGGCACGCAAGCCGATCTGCTCTTCGAAGGCTTCGTTGACCTCCAGCAGGCAGCCATCGGACAGCCGCGCGATCACTAGAATGTCCGGGCATTGCTGGAACACCGAGGCAAACTTTTGCTCCGACAGCCGCAGTGCCTCTTCGGTACGTTTGGCCTCGCTGATGTCGATCATCAGCCCACGCATGACCGGTTCATGACCGTGTTCGATCAAGCTGACGATGTCACGCACCCACAAGCAGCGGCCATCGGCCGTGATCACTCGGTAATCGAGGCTGTGGTCGCGCCCGGCCAACACTTCGTGATCGCAAAAGCTTTGTGCTCGGATGAGGTCCGCGGGGTGAATGATGTTGCGCCAGAAGCCCGGGATCAGCCAATGGGACAGGGGATAACCCAGCAGATCCTCGGCGTGGGGCGACACATAGCTGTAGGTGAAGTCACTGATCCGCGCTTCCCAGGCGATGGCCGACAGGCTTTCCACCAGGCCGCGGTAGTGATACTCGCTGCTACGCAGTTCCTGTTCCAGATCGACCCGTCGAGCGATTTCCGAGCTCAGTCGCCGATTGACCCGGATCACCGCCACCAGCACGATAAACAGCAGCAGCAACCCCGGCAACCCATAGACCAGCAGGTCGGACCAGAACGTGCGGTGGTCGAGAACGTTGCCGACCCATTGCTCCTGGATGGCACTGATTTCGGCGGGGCTCATGTCGGCCAGGACTTTGTCGAGAATGCCGACCAGCATCTTGTTGTCTCGGGGTACGCCCATCGCCAGTTGATAACGATAAGGGGTTTCGCCGCTGACGTAGAGCCCGTCGAGCTTCAGCTGGCGCAGGCTCCAGACGCTGGAGGCGAGATCGCCCACCACGGCGTCCACCTCATCGATAGCCAGTGCCTGCAAGGCCGAGCTGACGTTGGGCATGGCTACCAGGTTCAGGTCGGGGTGGTGAGTGCGCAGCAGTTCGTGGGGGGCATAGTTTTCCACCACGGCGATTTTCAGGCCGTACAGGTCTTCGATCCTGCGTGGCTGAGCACCGCCAACATGGGCCAGGATAACAATCGGAAAATCCAGGTAAGGCCGGGTAAACGACAGGAAAGCCTGGCGTTCCGGTGTCGACATGATGCCTGGCAACAGATCGAGCTTGCCTTGCTTGGCCTGTTCCAGCACAACGCTCCAGCTGGCCGGTTCGATAGGCGTCAGTTTGACGGCCAATCGCTGGCGAATCACGTTGATATAGTCTGCCGCAAGGCCCTGGTAACGCCCTTCATCGTCGCGAAACTCAAAAGGGGGCCAAGACGCATCGACACCCAGGCGCAAGTCCGGGTGGTCCGCAAGCCAGCTACGTTCTTCGTCGGTAAGAGTCAGCGCGCCAGCCGTTGCGGTCCAGGTCATCAGCGACAGCAAAAAAAGCACGGTCGGCAGTCTGGGCATAACGGTCTCGTTATGGCTCGGGGAATGTTTCGAGTGTAGACGGGCAAATCGGCGGGAGGGGTATAGCGCGGGGATTTTATCTGCATAAAACAAAACCCCCGGCCTGGGCCGGGGGTTTTTTGATCACTCGTCGAGGAAGGAGCGCAGATGCTCGCTTCTCGTCGGGTGGCGCAGCTTGCGCAGCGCCTTGGCTTCGATCTGACGAATCCGTTCACGGGTCACGTCGAACTGCTTACCAACCTCCTCGAGGGTGTGGTCGGTATTCATGTCGATACCGAAGCGCATGCGCAGTACCTTGGCTTCACGGGCAGTGAGGCCGGACAGCACTTCGCGAGTCGCTTCTTTAAGGCTCTCAACGGTAGCCACATCGATTGGCGACTGCATGGTCGAGTCTTCGATGAAGTCACCCAGATGGGAGTCTTCGTCATCACCGATCGGGGTTTCCATGGAGATCGGCTCTTTAGCGATCTTCAATACCTTGCGGATCTTGTCCTCAGGCATTTCCATGCGTTCGCCCAGCTCTTCCGGGGTCGGTTCGCGACCCATTTCCTGCAACATCTGCCGGGAAATACGGTTGAGCTTGTTGATCGTCTCGATCATGTGCACCGGAATACGGATGGTGCGGGCCTGGTCGGCGATCGAGCGAGTGATCGCCTGACGGATCCACCAGGTGGCATAAGTCGAGAACTTGTAACCACGACGGTATTCGAACTTGTCCACCGCCTTCATCAGACCGATGTTGCCTTCCTGGATCAGATCGAGGAATTGCAGGCCGCGGTTGGTGTACTTCTTGGCGATCGAGATCACCAGACGCAAGTTCGCTTCAACCATCTCTTTCTTCGCGCGACGGGCCTTGGCCTCGCCGATCGACATGCGACGGTTGATGTCCTTGATCTCTGCGATGGTCAGACCGGTTTCGGTCTCCAGCGCAGTCAGTTTCTGCTGGCAACGAACGATGTCCGGTTGCAGGCGGCCGATGGCTTCAGCGTATTTGCTTTTGCCTTTGGCCAGTGCATCGGTCCAGCTTTCGTCGACTTCGTTGCCCGGGAACTGGCGCAGGAAATCGGCACGGGGCATGCGCGCATCACGAACGCAGAGCTGCATGATTGCACGCTCTTGCTGACGCAGACGATCCAGGGCACTGCGAACACGCTCGACCAGGCCTTCGAATTGCTTCGGCACCAGTTTGATCGGCATGAACAGCTCGGCCAGGGCCAACAGCTCGGCAATCGCTGCCTTGTTGTTGCGACCATGCTTTTTCAGCGCCTTGCGGGTGATTTCCATCTGATCGGCGACAGCGCCAAAGCGCTGTGCAGCGATGACCGGATCCGGACCGCTTTCGGCTTCTTCTTCGTCATCCGAAGCTTCGGCGTCATCGTCATCGGTATCGTCGTCCGCTTTCACGGCTTTCGGATCGATCGGCGGTGGCACTTCGGCGGCAGGCGGCGCAATGCCGTCGTCCGGGTCGATGTAACCGCTCAGGACGTCGGACAGGCGACCACCTTCGGAGGTGACGCGGGTGTACTCGGAGAGGATATGGTCAACCGTGCCAGGGAAGTGCGCGATTGCGCTCATCACTTCACGGATGCCCTCTTCAATACGCTTGGCGATTTCAATTTCGCCTTCACGCGTGAGGAGCTCTACCGTACCCATTTCGCGCATGTACATGCGCACCGGGTCGGTAGTGCGACCAATGTCGGTCTCGACCGCTGCCAACGCAGCAGCTGCCTCTTCGGCCGCGGCTTCGTCGGTATCGGCGTCGGCCAGCATAAGGGAATCCTTATCTGGCGCAACCTCGAATACGTTGATCCCCATGTCATTGATCATGCGGATGATGTCTTCCACCTGTTCCGGATCTGAAATATCCTCCGGCAGGTGGTCGTTGACCTCCGCGTAAGTCAGGTAGCCCTGCTCACGACCAAGGGTGATCAACTCTTTGATACGAGACTGCTGTTGCGCTTTTCCGGACATAACACCCTATCCACTGAAGGTCTTGGCGGGCAAAAAACAAGCCGAGGATTATACCTGAGCTATGACCTCACGCGCCAGTTGAGGTCGGGTTTGGTACTGCCATATTGCGTTTTAATAGGTCGCGCATCTGATTTGCGATCTGATTTGCTTCCTCGGCAGTCAATCCTGGCTGCTTCGCTTTCCTGATGAGTTCTTCCAGGCTATCGGTGTGCTGACCCGCTGATAACCTAGTAATGGTGTCTAAAAACTGTTGTTCAAGGTTGTCGCCTTGAATCAGCCATTCCTTTTCTGCCAGGGCCTTGAGCAAGCGGCCCTGTTCCGTGCCGTGCCATCGGGCCATCAGCTGAATTGAGTTTAGCTTAGGATTTTTCTGCACTGCCTCGATGAGGGCTACCAGCAATTGTGCGTAGGTGTTGCGCTCATTGGCGAAATGGTTGGCGGTTTCGACCTTGCCAGCCAACTGCGGATGATGAATCAGCGTGCGCAGCGCAATCAGCGTAGGGGCTTCGACAGCAATCGGTTTACGTGGAGGTTGGTCGCGATCCCCGCCGCGTTTGCCATTCTTGTCCCACGGTTTTTTGTCCCATTTCTTGCCGCCCGCACCGGGTTTCTTCGGCGTCCATTCCTGTTGCGGCACATACATTTCTTGCGATTGCGGCTGATGATAGTCGCTGAAATCGGGCATCGCGTCGTAATCGAAGCCGGGGTCGTAGGCCGGCGGCGCTTCCGGTGGGGCGCTTTGCGCCAGCTGGCTCACCGCTTCGCCGCTCAGGCCGGTGATTTCGCTGAGGCGCTGACGCATCAGGATGCGCAGGTTGGCGCCAGGCACTTTGTCGATCAGCGGTGCCGCGAGGGTGGCCATGTGGGCCTTGCCTTCCAGCGAGCGCGGGTCTGATTCTTCGGTCAGTTGCTGGAAGAAGTAGTCGGCCAGCGGCTGCGCGTGCTGATTGATTCGCGCGCGGAAGGCATCGGTGCCTTCGGAGCGGATCAGCGTGTCCGGATCTTCCCCTTCGGGCAGGAACAGGAAGCGGGCGCGGCGGCCATCCTGAAGGCTTGGCAAGGTTGCTTCCAGCGCGCGCCAGGCGGCATTGCGACCAGCCTGGTCACCGTCGAAGCAAAACAGTACGTTGGGCACCACACGAAACAGTCGCTTCAAGTGTTCTTCGCTGGTGGCGGTACCCAGCGTTGCGACGGCATTGCGCAGGCCTTGCTGGGCCAGGGCAATAACGTCCATGTAACCCTCGACAACAATGATTTCGTCGAGGTTGCGATTGTTTTTGCGCGCCTCATACAGGCCGTAAAGTTCCTGGCCTTTATGGAATACCGGTGTTTCCGGGGAGTTCAGGTATTTCGGCTTGTCATCGCCCAGGACCCGGCCACCAAAGGCAATGATGCGCCCGCGGCTGTCGCGGATCGGGAACATTACCCGGTCGCGGAAACGATCGTAGCGCTTGCCGGTTTCGGCATTTTCGATCAGCAGGCCTGCATCGATCATGGCTTTTTGCTGCAGGGTGTCGCTGCTCAAGTGTTTGAACAGATTGTCCCAGCCCGGCGGAGCGAAGCCGAGGCCGAAATCGCGGGCAATTTCGCCGGTCAGGCCGCGGCCTTTCAAATAGTCCACGGCAGCTTTGCGCGCAGGATGGCTTTTGAGGGCCTGACGATAAAAATCGGCGGCGGCGCTGAGCAGCGCATACAGCGGCGAATCGGTCGGCTGCCGAGGCTTGTGCGGGCGGCCGCTTTCTTCGCGAGGGATTTCCATGCCCGCGGCTTTGGCCAGTTCTTCGACAGCCTGGACGAAATCCAGGTTGTCGTGGTCCATGATGAAACCAAGGGCATTGCCGCCAGCGCCGCAACCGAAGCAGTAATAGAACTGCTTGTCGGGGCTGACGCTGAACGAAGGCGTTTTTTCTTTGTGGAACGGGCAGCAGGCCGTGTGGTTCTTGCCGGCTTTTTTCAGTTGCAGGCGCGAGCTGACCACATCGACGATGTCGGTGCGGTTCAGAAGGTCGTCAATGAAGCTCTGGGGAATCAGCCCGGCCATGGCGTTCTCGTCATCTGCGCTCAAGGGTGCCCGAAACGAAGGGCGGCCAAACGCGGGTCATTGTGTGAGGCGCGCAGGGTATGCGGCTCGACCAGTGTCGTCTGCGTAATCGCTATCGGGAAGTGTATCTGCCGAAAATCCACTGACGTTAATACTCATCAGTATTCGACTATTTGAAAGTGTTGCGCTGAATCCGGCTGCGACCCGTAACAGGTCTCGGATAGCTCATCATTTGGCATGCGGGTGATGCCTTGGGCTGATCGTCGTGAGAGGAATCAGTGGGTGTGCTCGTCAGTAGCCTTGAAAGACTCGTCAGAAAAGACGTGCACCGCTGGCAAAAGAGCCAGGTCTGACGTGATGAAGCAGATTTGTCTTGGTCGCATCTGCGGCTTCGACGGTGAAGCATCAAGCGTTTTACGCAAATGCCATTAGCCCGGCTGAGGGCCGGGCTTGGCAGAAGCTTGCTACGATCGTCTGTGTATTAGTACAGACGAACGGCGCGGCGCTGTTCGCGCTGAACTTTCTTGGCGTGACGCTTAACAGCGGCTGCTGCCTTGCGCTTACGCTCAGAAGTTGGCTTCTCGTAAAATTCGCGGCTACGAACTTCAGCCAGTACACCGGCTTTTTCGCAGGAGCGCTTGAAACGACGCAGAGCTACGTCGAAGGGTTCGTTCTCTTTTACTTTGACGGCTGGCATCCAGAGCTACCTTCATTCATTACCGGGGTCAACATCCTCGCGGCAAAAGAGCACTTGAAGACGTCGGTTTTTAAGGGTTGCGGATGTTAACCCCTCATCGCTCGGAATGCAAAGCCTCTGATCGAAAACCGCTGGTCGGGGCATCACGCGGCGACTATTATGCGCGCCTTCGAATTCAGCCTAAACAAGGCGCAAACCCATGCTAGTACTGGGATTAGAAACCTCTTGCGACGAAACCGGTGTCGCATTGTATGACAGCGAGCGCGGCCTGCTGGCCGACGCGCTGTTCAGTCAGATCGACCTGCACCGCGCCTATGGTGGCGTGGTGCCGGAGCTGGCCTCGCGCGATCACGTCAAACGCATGCTGCCCTTGATCCGTCAGGTGTTGGCGGAAGCCGACTGCGTGCCGACCGAGATCGACGCGATCGCTTATACCGCGGGTCCTGGCTTGGTGGGCGCGTTGCTGGTAGGTGCTTCCTGCGCCCAGGCGCTGGCCTTTGCCTGGGGTATTCCGGCCCTCGGCGTGCACCACATGGAAGGCCACTTGCTGGCACCGATGCTGGAGCCGCAACCGCCGCAATTTCCGTTCGTCGCTTTGTTGGTGTCCGGTGGGCATACGCAGCTGGTGCAGGTTGACGGAATCGGTCAGTACTCTCTGTTGGGCGAGACGCTGGACGATGCTGCAGGTGAAGCCTTCGACAAAACAGCGAAGATGATGCGCCTGAATTATCCAGGCGGGCCGGAGATTGCTCGTTTGGCAGAGCAGGGCGTTGCAGGACGTTTCGTTTTCCCGCGTCCGATGTGCGACCGTCCGGGCCTGGACTTTAGCTTCAGTGGCTTGAAAACCTTTGCATTGAATACCTGGCAACAGTGCGTGAGCGCCGGGGACGACGGCGAGCAAGCCCGTTGCGACATCGCGCTGGCGTTCCAGCAGGCCGTGGTGGAGACTTTGACCATCAAGTGCAAGCGTGCGTTGAAAGCGGCAGGCATGAAGCGCCTGGTGATCGCAGGGGGCGTCAGTGCCAACAAGGCCCTACGCTCTTCTTTGGAAAAAATGCTCGGGGACATGAAGGGCGATGTTTTTTATGCCCGTCCGGAGTTCTGCACCGACAATGGCGCAATGATCGCGTTTGCCGGTTGCCAGCGCTTGCAGGCAGGCCAGCAGGAAAGCCTGGCGATCAGCGTGCAGGCGCGCTGGCCGATGGAGCAGTTGTCGGCACTGTGATGAGCGGCGCTTGAGTCCGGCCTCTAAAAATGCCGTTCGCGCCCTGCAAACAGGTCGCGTAGATTGCCGCGATGGCGCCAGACGATCAAGCCCGTGAGGGCGCTCATGGGCAGCAGTGCTGCCGGTTCCTGCCAGGCCAGTAGCGGCAGGGTCAGTGGTGTAGCGATCAGGGCGGCCAGCGAGCTGGTTCGGGTCAGGTAGAACGTCAGCAGCCAGGCGCAGACCGCCAGCAACGCGGCGGGTGGATACAGGCCCAGCAACATTCCGGCAGCGGTGGCGACGCCCTTGCCACCGCGAAAGCGGAAGTACAGCGGGAACAGGTGACCGATGACGGCGCAGACGCCGATCCAGGCCTGATCCTGCAGGGAAAGGCCCGCAGCAGCGGCGATCAGTACGGGCAGCAGGCCTTTGAAGAGATCGCCGAGCAAGGTCAGGATGGCGAGTTTTTTGCCCGCCAGGCGCAACATGTTGGTAGCACCGGCATTGCCGGAGCCACTCATTCGCGGATCCGGGTTACCGGTCAGTCGGCTGAGCAAAATGGCGAAGGACAGAGAGCCGAGCAGGTAGGCGAGGATCGCCAGTAACCAAAACATGCTAACTATTCCGGGCGAGGACGCCCTGATTCTAACGGCGCATTGCGCCCTTGTCGTGTAGCGGAGAAAAGTGCTTGGACAGAGTGTTTATCGAGGGCCTGGAAGTCGATACCGTGATTGGTGCCTACGACTGGGAGCGAGGCATCCGGCAATGCTTGCGTCTGGATTTGAGCTTTGCCTGGGACAATCGCCCTGCCGCGGCCGGCGATGACCTGACCCTGGCGCTCGATTACGCGAGCGTTTCGTCGCGCATCCAGGCCTTTGCCGAGCAGGCACAGTTCCAGCTGGTTGAAACATTCGCCGAACGTTTGGTTGAAGTGCTCATGAGCGAATTCAAGATTACCTGGATGCGTCTCAAGTTGACCAAGCCAGGTGCCGTTCCTGCCGCTACCGGTGGCGTGGGTGTGGAGATCGAGCGCGGATGTCGCTAACCCAGGTGTATCTCGGGCTCGGTAGCAACATCGAGCGCGAAGCCCATTTGCAGGCCGGCCTGGAAGCTTTGGCGGGTTTTCTGGTGGATATCCATTGCTCGCCGGTTTTCGAAAGCCAGCCCGTCGGCATCAAGAGCGGGCCATTCTTCAATTTCGTGGTCTCGGCGTATACCGACCTTCCCCTGATGGAACTGGATCGCCGCTTGAAGTTTATTGAGGCGGATAATGGTCGTTATGCACCTGAACGCCGAGGTTTGCCGCTGGATATCGATGTTTTGCTGTTCGGTGATCTGGTGGGTAATTTCGATGGCTTGGTCTTGCCGCGGGCAGAAATCCTGAAAAATGCCTTTGTGCTGTGGCCGTTGTCGTTGATTGCGCCGGATCGGGTGCATCCGGGCGTAGGCAAAAGCTTTGCGATCTTGTGGAGTGAAGCTCAGATTGATCAGGTGTTGGCGCCGGTTGCGTTTGAGTGGCGTGGTGAGCAACTGACGCCCTCAGATTTGCTGTGATCCTGTTGGCGTCATCGCGGGCAAGCTTTATTCCTACAGGATCTGCGCTACCTCTGAAGGAGCGAGGCTTGCCCGCGAAGCTGTTCAGGCGGACGTCGCCTCTTTGTAGGCCTTCAGTGCCTTCAACCGCTCGCGCTTGATCGCCTCACCCAATTCCGGCCCCTTGAATCCCTTCTCCAGCAATGGCTGAACTGCCACGCTACGAGCCGCTTGCGCGGCACCGCGCAGATAATCCGCCTGTGGATAACTTCTCTGCTCCAAGCCTTTGCGCCCTCGGGCGTCCATCTCGCACGCCGCGATGAATTCCTCGAACCGCTGTGGCCGACGGTAAACGTCGAAGCTTTGGAGCAACTCCAGCAATGTCGATGGCTTCAGCTCAAGGGCGCGATGACCGTGGGTGTGATACTCGCCCACCAGCAGCGCCAATTCCTGACAATCCCTCGGTGCCTTGAAGCGTTCATTGACCGCTTTGATCAGCTTCAATCCCTTGAACTCATGGGCAATGTGTCGTGGCCATTGTTCTTCCGGCGTCAGGCCTTTGCCCAAGTCATGCAGCAGGCAGGCCCAGCGTACGGTGAGCGGTTGTTGGTGCTGCGCCGCCTGTTCCAGCACGCTCAGAGTGTGCACACCGGTATCGATTTCCGGGTGGTGGGCCTCGGGTTGCGGTACGCCGAACAGGGCGTCTATTTCCGGCATCAGCACCTTGAGCGCGCCGCAGGCTCGCAACACTTCGATAAACACCTGAGGTCGATCTTCCATCAGAGCGCGGGAAATTTCTTTCCAGCTGCGCTCCGCCGTCAGTGCTTGCAGTTCACCTGACTCGCTGAGCTGGCGCATGAGCTCCAGTGTCTCGGCGGCAACGGTGAATCCGAGCCCGGCATAACGCGCAGCAAAGCGGGCAACGCGCAGAACCCTGAGCGGATCTTCGGCGAATGCGGGAGATACATGGCGAAGAATGCGCGCTTCGAGGTCACGCTGACCGTGGTAGGGGTCAGTCAGGTTTTGCTGGTCGTCCTCGGCGATGGCATTGATCGTCAGGTCGCGGCGGATCAAATCTTCTTCAAGGGTTACTTCAGGGCTGGCGTGGAACGTGAACCCGCCGTAACCGCGGCCACTTTTGCGTTCAGTGCGGGCGAGGGCGTATTCCTCACCGGTTTTTGGATGTAGGAACACCGGGAAATCCGCACCGACGGGGCGAAAGCCCTTGGCAAGCATCTCTTCGGTAGTGGCGCCGACCACCACACGGTCGATGTCAGTGACAGGAATGCCCAGCAGGCGATCGCGCACCGCGCCGCCGACTTTATAGATCCGCATAAAAAACCTCCGTTAGCTCGACAGGATAACCGTTGCGTCGGGCTTTCGGAGGCACAAACAGAATCAAAGGTGAATGACAGCCAGGTCCAGCCGCCCGTAATCGCCTTCACTGTGTTCACCTTTGGGGGGAACATGGTGAGTTTTCATCACCTGATCCCCTTGCAGGGTTTCCAGGTGAATGTCGAAGCCCCAGAGCCGGTGCAGGTGCTTGAGCACTTCCTCGGTGGACTCTCCCAGCGGTTTGCGGTCGTGTTGCTGGTGGCGCAGGGTCAGCGAGCGGTCGCCGCGGCGGTCGATGCTGTAGATCTGCACGTTGGGCTCGCGATTCCCCAGGTTGTACTGGGCGGCGAGGGTTTCACGAATGGTGCGATAGCCGCCCTCGTCGTGAATCGCCGGAACCAGCAGGTCGTCCTTCTGGTCATCATCGAGAATGCTGAACAGCTTCAAGTCGCGAATCACCTTGGGCGACAGATACTGCAGAATGAAACTCTCATCCTTGAAACTGCTCATGGCGAACTTGATGGCGGCCAGCCAGTCGGTGCCTGCAATGTCGGGGAACCAGCGGTAGTCCTCCTCAGTGGGCTCCTCACACATGCGACGGATGTCACGGTACATGGCAAAGCCCAGTGCGTAGGGGTTGATGCCGCTGTAGTAGGGGCTGTCGAAGCCAGGCTGGAAAACCACGCTGGTGTGGGATGTGAGGAACTCCATCATGAAACCGTCGGTCACCAGGCCTTCGTCGTACAGGTCGTTCATCAGGGTGTAGTGCCAGAACGTGGCCCAGCCCTCGTTCATGACCTGGGTTTGGCGCTGTGGATAAAAATACTGGGCAATCTTGCGCACGATGCGCACAATTTCCCGCTGCCATGGCTCCAGCAGCGGCGCATGTTTTTCGATGAAGTACAGAATGTTTTCCTGCGGCTCGGCGGGGAAACGTGCGTTGTCCTTGTCGCTGTATTTGTCCGCGCCTTTGGGAATGGTTCGCCACAGATCATTGATCTGTTTCTGCATATGCTCTTCGCGGTCCTTTTGCCGACGGCGTTCTTCTTCGGCGGAAATCGGATAAGGCCGCTTGTAGCGGTCGACACCGTAGTTCATCAGGGCGTGGCAGGAATCGAGGAGGTCTTCCACCGCGTCGATACCATGACGTTCTTCGCACTGCATGATGTACTGCTTGGCGAACACCAGGTAATCGATGATCGAGCTCGCGTCGGTCCACGTGCGGAACAGGTAATTGCCTTTGAAAAAACTGTTGTGCCCATAACAGGCATGCGCCACAACCAGCGCCTGCATGCAGATGGTGTTTTCTTCCATCAGGTAGGCGATGCACGGGTCGGAGTTGATCACGATTTCGTAGGCCAGCCCCATCTGGCCACGTGTATAGGACTTTTCGGTGCTCAGGAAATGTTTGCCGTAGGACCAATGGTGATAACCCAGCGGCATGCCGACGGAGGCGTAGGCGTCCATCATCTGTTCGGCGGTGATCACTTCGATCTGGTTAGGATAGGTGTCGAGGGCGTAGCCCGCCGCAATACGGCTGATTTCGCGGTCGTAGGCCTGGATCAGCTCGAACGTCCATTCAGAGCCGGTGGAAATGGGTTGGCGCTTCTGCTCTTTGGCGGTCATGTCACTAACCTGCGCTGGAAGAGTTCACGAAAGACCGGATAGATATCCCCGGCCGAGACCAGTTGTTGCTGGGCAAAAGTGTCGGAAAAGGCTTCGGCGATGCGCTCGTATTCGAACCACAGGGCCTGGTGTTCGCGTGGGGTTATCTCAACGTAAGTGTAGTACTGCACGAACGGCATGATCTGGTTGATCAGAATGTCGCGGCAGATTGGCGAGTCGTCGTTCCAGTTGTCACCGTCGGAAGCCTGGGCGGCGTAGATGTTCCATTCGTTGCTTGGATAACGCTCGGCCATGATCTCCTGCATCAGTTTCAAGGCGCTGGAGACGATGGTGCCGCCGGTTTCGCGGGAGTAGAAGAACTCTTCCTCATCCACTTCGCGGGCACTGGTGTGGTGGCGGATGAACACGACGTCGATCTTGTCGTAGTTACGCTTGAGAAACAGGTACAGCAGGATAAAGAAGCGCTTGGCGATGTCTTTGGTCGCCTGGGTCATCGAGCCGGAAACGTCCATCAGGCAGAACATCACAGCCTTGGAACTGGGATTGGGTTGTTTGATGAGCAGGTTGTATTTGAGGTCAAAGGTGTCGAGGAACGGCACGCGATGAATGCGCGCGCTGAGTTTTTCGATTTCCGCCTCGAGTTCCTGAATATCGCCGAAGTTGTCCGGTTCTTCCTGCTTCAATCGCAGGAGTTCTTCCTTGGCTTCACGCAGTTTTGCGCGGCTGCTGCCGGACAGGGCGATCCGCCGGGCATGGGCCGAGCGCAGGGTACGAATGATGTTGATCCGTGATGGGTTGCCTTCGTTACTGATCCCCGCACGAACGGTCTTGAAGGTGTCGGTACCGGTCAGGTTGCGCTTGACCAGGTTCGGCAGTTCCAGGTCCTCGAACATGAATTCGAGGAATTCTTCCTGGGTAATCTGGAAGACGAATTCATCCATCCCTTCGCCGGAGTTGCCGGCCTTGCCAGGTCCTCTGCCCCCGCCACCTCCCGGCGGGCGGGCAATGTGCTCACCGCTGGTGAATTCCTTGTTGCCCGGGTGCACGACAGTCTGCTTGCCACCGCGACCATGGTGAAGCACCGGCTCGTCGATGTCGCGGCCGGGGATACTGATTTGTTCGCCGTGCTCCATGTCGGTAATGGAGCGCCGGCTGACCGCCTCTTCGACAGCCTTTTTGATGTGATCACGGTAACGCCGCAGGAACCGCTGGCGGTTCACCGTGCTCTTGTTTTTGCCATTGAGACGTCGGTCGATCACATAGCTCATAGGGAGCCCTCCGGGCAGCTACAAGTCACAAGCTTCAAGCTACAAGCACGAAGCTTTCAAAGCAAACAGAGCCACCAACAGCCTCAAGCGCCCCTACGGTGTGCTTGAGGCTGGTAGCTTGCCGCTTGCAGCTGCCTTACTGCGATTTTCTCACCCGCAGATACCACTCGGACAGCAGTCGTACCTGTTTGTCGGTGTAACCCCGCTCGACCATTCGTGTGACGAAGTCGTTGTGTTTCTGCTGATCCTCTTTGCTGGCCTTGGCGTTGAAGCTGATGACCGGCAGCAAGTCCTCGGTGTTGGAGAACATTTTCTTCTCGATGACCACCCGCAGTTTTTCGTAGCTGAGCCAGGTCGGGTTTTTACCGTTGTTGTTGGCCCGGGCACGCAGTACGAAGTTGACGATTTCGTTGCGGAAGTCCTTCGGATTGCTGATACCGGCCGGTTTTTCGATTTTTTCCAGCTCCTCGTTCAAAGCCACGCGGTTGAGGATTTCGCCGGTTTCCGGATCGCGGTATTCCTGGTCCTGAATCCAGAAGTCGGCGTACAGCACGTAGCGGTCGAAGATGTTCTGGCCGTACTCGCTGTAGGATTCCAGGTAAGCGGTCTGGATCTCCTTGCCGATGAATTCGATATAACGTGGCGCCAGATATTCCTTGAGGAAGCGCAGATAGCGTTCGCGGGTCTCGGCCTGGAACTGTTCCTGCTCGATCTGCTGTTCCAGCACGTAAAGCAGATGCACCGGGTTGGCGGCGATTTCGTGCGGGTCGAAGTTGAATACCTTCGACAGGATCTTGAACGCGAAACGGGTCGACAGGCCGTTCATGCCTTCATCGACACCCGCGTTGTCGCGGTATTCCTGGATCGATTTGGCCTTCGGATCGGTATCCTTGAGGTTTTCCCCGTCATACACGCGCATTTTGGAATAGATGTTGGAGTTTTCCGGCTCCTTCAGGCGCGAAAGTACGGTGAACTGGGCCAGCATCTTCAAGGTGTCGGGGGCGCAATGGGCTTTGGCCAGCGAGCTGTTGAACAGCAATTTGTCGTAGATCTTCACTTCGTCGCTGACCCGCAGGCAGTACGGCACTTTGACGATGTAGATCCGGTCGATGAAGGCTTCGTTGTTCTTGTTGTTGCGGAAGGTGTGCCATTCCGATTCGTTGGAGTGAGCGAGCAGGATCCCGGTAAACGGAATCGCGCCAAGACCTTCGGTACTGTTGTAGTTGCCTTCCTGAGTGGCGGTCAGCAATGGGTGCAGCACCTTGATCGGCGCCTTGAACATTTCGACGAATTCCATCAGGCCCTGGTTGGCCCGGCACAGCGCACCCGAGTAGCTGTAGGCGTCGGCATCGTTCTGCGGGAATTCTTCCAGTTTGCGAATATCAACCTTGCCCACCAGTGCGGAGATGTCCTGGTTGTTTTCGTCGCCCGGTTCGGTTTTGGCGACGGCGATCTGGTTAAGGATCGATGGATAGAGTTTCACCACGCGGAACTGGCTTATGTCGCCGCCAAACTCTGCCAGGCGTTTTGTCGCCCATGGCGACATGATGGTGTTGAGGTAGCGCCGTGGAATCCCGAAGTCTTCTTCGAGGATTGCCCCATCTTCAGTGGAGTTGAACAGCCCCAGCGGCGATTCGAAAACCGGTGAGCCCTTGATGGCGTAGAAGGGCACTTTTTCCATCAGTTGCTTGAGCTTCTCGGCCAGGGACGATTTACCGCCACCAACGGGACCGAGCAGGTAGAGGATTTGTTTCTTCTCTTCCAGGCCTTGGGCGGCATGGCGGAAATACGACACGATCTGGTCGATGCATTCTTCCATCCCGTGGAAGTCTTCAAAGGCCGGATAGCGGCGGATCACCTTGTTGGAGAAGATTCGCGACAGTCTCGAGTTGGTCGAGGTGTCGAGCAGCTCCGGTTCACCGATGGCCAGGAGCAGACGCTCGGCAGCGGAAACGTAGGCGCTACGGTCCTTCTTGCACAGTTCGAGATACTCTTGCAGCGAGAGTTCTTCCTGGCGTGTGGACTCGAAGCGTTGTTGGAAGTGGCTAAAGATACTCATGACGTCACCTCGCTCGATACGTGGAGCCGACGCCGGATCACTCAGTCGATGCTGGCAGCAACCGAACAGGCGGTCGCTGTTTACCCCCCAGAACTCTTTCACAGCTGACGACTGCGAAAGCTACTCCCGATGATCCGCGCGCCGGTGTACCGGCTCTCCCCTGTTTTGGATGGCCTGCGCTTAAGGATAGTTGGGAATTCGGGAGGTAAAGGCGAGATACGTAATTAGTTGTGGCAGACCGTTCGTCTGCCACCGCGCTAGCCCACGGCAGCCGCGGGCTTGCGTGTTACAAAAAAATTATTCGGAGGAGCCTTGCGCCGTTTCCGAAGGATAAGTCGTACGCCACAGCTCAAAACCGCCATCCATGCTGTAAACGTCAGAGAAGCCCTGACTGATCAGGTAGGCGGCTGCGCTTTGGCTGGAATTGCCGTGATAGCAGACCACCACGGTCGGCGCGTCGAGGTCGGCAGCGCGGATGAAGTCCGAGATCGAATGGTTATCCAGGTGTTTGGAGCCACTGATGTGCAAGGCGGCATAGGTGGCCGGGTCGCGGATGTCGACTACGACGGCGCCCTGTTCGCGCAGGGTCTGGGCCTGTTGCGGGGGAATACGTTTGAATTCGCTCATGGCGGGTTCCTGTGGCTCGGCTGTAAGCGCAGTCTAACGCGGGACGCTGACTGACGATGGTTCGCAAATGGATGGGGCGACTGGTGGCGTGGCGGGGTGGCCATGCTCTCCGCATTTGCAGGAGAGGCGTTCAAGGCTGTCGACATTCATCAGTGTCAGGGCGCCGCCCCAGACGCAGCCTGTGTCGAGGGCGTAAATACCCGGGGCGTCGACATTGCCTTCCAGGGCGGCCCAGTGACCGAAGATGATTTTCAGCTCCCTGGTCTTGCGTTCCTTGTGCTGGAACCAGGGCTTGTAGCCTGCCGGTGCGGTACCCAGGCCTTCCTTGCTCTTGAGATCGAGTTTGCCTTCGGCCGTACAGAAGCGCATCCGCGTGAAATAGTTGGTGATCACTCGCAGGCGCGTCACGCCTTTGAGGTCGTTGTCCCATTTCGCCGGATCGTTGCCGTACATGCCGTCAAGGTATGGCGGGAACAGGTTGTCGTCACGCAGCGCGGTTTCGACTTCGGCGGCGCACTTCAGGGCTTTACGCAGCGACCACTGCGGTGGGATGCCGGCATGCACCAGTGCCAGGTTTCGTTGTTCGTCGTAATGCATGAGCTTTTGCTGGCGCAACCAGTCCAGCAATTCGGCGCAGTCCGGGGCCTCGATGATTTCGAGCAGGGTGTCGCCTTTTTTCAGGCGTTCGATGTTCTGCCCGGCGGCCAGCAGATGCAGGTCATGGTTGCCGAGCACGCACACCAGCGATTCACGGATGCTATAGAGGAAGCGCAAGGTTTCGAGCGATTGCGGACCACGATTGACCAGATCACCGACCAGCCAGAGACGATCCCTGGCCGGATCGAATGAAACTTGTTTGAGCAGGCACTGCAGGGCTCCAAGGCAGCCTTGCAGATCGCCGACGGCATACGTTGCCATCAGTGCAACGACCCCGGCACCGCAAGGCGGAACGGTGCGATGACCGCATCGAAGTGTTTACCATCGTCGGCAATCATCTGATACGTGCCCTGCATGGTCCCGACCCTGGTGGTCATGACCGTGCCACTGCTGTAAGTATGGCTTTTGCCGACGTCGATCAATGGCTGTTGGCCGACCACGCCGGCGCCACGAACCTCTTCCACGTGCCCGTCACCATCGGTGATCACCCAGTGCCGTGACAACAATTTCGCCGGTATCAGGCCATTGTTTTTTACGGTGATGGTGTAGGCGAAGGCAAAGCGGTCGTGTTCGGGTTGCGATTGTTCTGCCAGATAGCGGGTGACGACGCTGACGTCGACCTGATAACGAGGATCGGACATGCAAGAGGCCTTAAAAACGAAGCGGGACGCGGGGCATAGCTGATGAGGTTCAGTCTAGGCCAAGTACCGGGTAGTAAACCAGACATGGGCGCTGGTGTCCTACCCGATAACGCTTCAGTTCTGTCAGACGTCCGCTGGCTTGTGCTGGGATTGTTCGCTGAGTTTGTCAGCCAGGCGCACGAAGGCGGCCAGGTCGAGTTGCTCAGGGCGCAGGCTGCCATCAACGCCGGCGGCTTCGATTTCGGCATTGCTCAGCAGCAGCTTGAGGGTATTGCGCAGGGTCTTGCGGCGCTGGTTGAAGGCTTCGCGTACAACGCGTTCCAGCAGCTTGTGATCTTTGGCAGGGTGCGGCAACACGGCGTGGGGCACCAGACGCACGATGGCTGAATCGACTTTCGGTGGCGGGTTGAACGCCCCCGGGCCGACGTTGAACAGATGCTCTACCCGACAGTGATACTGAACCATGATCGACAAGCGACCCCAATCACCACCGCCAGGACCTGCCGCGAGTCGCTCGACCACTTCCTTTTGCAGCATGAAGTGCATGTCACGAATCAGGTGAGCGTTATGCAGCAGGTGGAAGATCAGCGGCGTGGAGATGTTGTACGGCAGATTGCCGACCACTCGCAGACTGCCTGGCGCCGCATTCAGGCTGTTGAAGTCGAACTTCAGTGCATCGCCCTGGTGCAGGTTGAAATTGCTCTTGCCGGCAAATTGCTGGTTGAGGATCGGGATCAGGTCCTTGTCCAGTTCAACCACATCGAGTTGAGCGCCGCTGCCGAGCAGGCCCTGGGTGAGTGCGCCCTGGCCCGGGCCGATTTCCAGCAGACGGTCCTCGGCTTTTGCATGGATGGAGCGCAGGATGCGGTCGATGACGCCGGCATCATGCAGAAAGTTCTGGCCAAAACGCTTGCGCGCCTTGTGTTGGTATTGCTCGTTCATAAACGGGTCTCGGCCATCTGGTAGGCGGTTTCCAGGGCGACTTGCAGGCTGCCGGTGTCGATCTTGCCGCTGCCGGCCAGGTCCAGGGCGGTGCCGTGGTCGACCGAGGTGCGGATGATCGGCAGACCGAGCGTCACATTGACGGCTGCGCCGAAGCCTTTGTATTTCAGCACAGGCAGGCCCTGGTCGTGGTACATCGCCAGCACTGCGTCGCAGTGCTCCAGATATTTGGGGGTAAACAGAGTGTCGGCGGGCAGCGGACCACGCAGGTCCATGCCTTCGCCGCGCAGGCGCTCTAATGTGGGTTCGATGATGTCGATTTCTTCATGGCCCAGGTGTCCACCTTCGCCGGCGTGGGGGTTGAGCCCGCACACCAGGATACGCGGCTGGGCGATGCCGAACTTTTCTTGCAGATCGGCATGCAGGATTCGTGTGACCCGTTCCAGACGCTCCGGGGTGATCGCATCGGCGATCTCGCGAAGTGGCAGGTGGGTGGTGACCAAGGCCACGCGCAAGCCGCGGGTGGCGAGCATCATGACCACTTGCGCGGTATGGGTCAGGTCAGCGAGGAATTCGGTGTGCCCGGAGAAAGCGATGCCGGATTCGTTGATCACACCCTTATGCACCGGGGCGGTGATCATGCCGGCAAAATGTCCATCCAGGCAGCCTTGGCCGGCGCGGGTCAGGGTTTGGAGAACGAAAGCGGCGTTGGCCTTGTCCAGTTGCCCGGCGACGACCTTGGCGTTCAACGGTGTATCCCAGACATACAGGCTGTTGGCTGGCGCGGGCAGATCCGGCCAGTTATCCGGCGTAACCGGCAGCAAGTCGACGGCCACACCCAGCAGCGCAGCCCGCTCGAGGAGCAGGTCGCGGCTGGTAATGGCAATCAAGGGGTGTGGCTGGGCTTGCGAGGCGAGCAGCAGGCACAGGTCAGGACCTATGCCGGCCGGTTCGCCGGGTGTCAGCGCGAAACGTTTGGGTTTCACTGCGCTGCCTGGTCGGCGCCAGGGAGTTTGATTTCTACGTACGCTTCGTCACGGATCTGACGCAGCCAGGTTTGCAGCTCTTCGTCGTATTTGCGGTTACGCAGTACGGTCATGGCTTGTTGCTCGCGAGCCTGGGTGGTGCTGTCGGTGGCGCGACGGCCAAGGACTTCCAGGACGTGCCAGCCATATTGAGTCTGGAAAGGCTTGGACAGTTGACCTTGCGGGGTCTTGGCCATCACTTCGCGGAACTCCGGGACCAGTGCGTTCGGATCGATCCAGTTCAGGTCACCGCCGTTGAGTGCGGACCCCGGGTCTTCCGAATAGCTTTTTGCCAGTTCGGCAAAGTCTTCACCCGCTTCGATTCGGCTGTAGAGCGACTGAGCCAAGGCCTTGGTTTTTTCTTCGTCACGGATCGGGCTTGGTTTGACCAGGATGTGGCGCACATGCACTTCATCGCGCATCTGGGTTTCGCCGCCGCGCTTGTCGAGGATCTTCAAAATAATGAAGCCGCCCGGAGTGCGCATTGGCTGGGTCACGTCGCCAACCGTCATGGAGCTCAGCAGGCGATCGAAGGGCGGTGGCAGCTGGGCAGCTTTGCGCCAGCCCATGTCGCCGCCTTCCAGTGCGGTTTCACTGGCGGATTTGGCGATGGCCAGCTGACCAAAGTCAGCACCTTGCTTGAGCTGCTGGTAAACCGCGTCAGCCTGTTTGGCAGCATTCTGAATCGCGTCGGAGTTGGCGCTTTCCGGCGTTGGAATCAGGATGTTGGCCAGGCGGAACTCCTCGGACAACTGCATTTTGCCGAGGTCGGACGCCAGGAAGTTCTTCACTTCCTGCTCGGTTACCTGGATGCGTTCGGCCACTCGGCGCTGACGTACGCGGCTGATGACCATTTCGCGACGGATCTGGTCACGCGCGTCGTCATAGGACAGACCGTCGCGAGTCAGGGCGGCGCGGAACTGGTCGACCGACATATTGTTGCGCTGGGCAATAGTGCCGACAGCCTGGTTCAGTTCTTCATCGGTAATGCGGATACCGGAGCGCTCGCCGATCTGCAATTGCAGGTTCTCGACGATCAGGCGCTCAAGCACCTGTTGCTCCAGTACGCTGGCCGGTGGCACGGCAGTGCCGCGCTTGGCGATGGTTTGCTGAACTTCATGGACGCGCTGGTCCAGTTGGCTCTGCATGACTACGTCGTTGTCGACGATGGCCACCACCTTGTCGATGGACTGTACCGCGGCGTTGGCCGCGGTACCCAGGAACAGCGCGCCCAGCATCAGCGGGCGCAGACAATCAGAAAGCTTGGTCTTCACGTTCACGATAACCTTGGATGCCTTTGTCGAGGAAGCTCTCTACTTTGGAGCCTGTGAGGCCGCCGAGTCCCTTCAGAACAATTTGGAGGAAGACGCCATGGTCGCCTTTTTCGTTTTCCGGAGCGTCTTGACTGGTTTCGTCATAATCGACCCAGTAACGGTTGATCAGGCGCAGTTTCCAGCAGCAGTTGTCGTACTCGAAGCCACCAAAGGCTTCCAGGGTACGGTTGCGGTTGTAGTCATACTGCCAGCGGCTGATGACGTTCCATTGCGGCACGACCGGCCAGATCACCGAGAAGTCGTGCTGGACGATTTTGTAGTAGTCCTTCACGTAGTCAGGCTGCCCGGGAACTCCGTAATCACCACCGCCCACCTGCCATTGACCGGTGTTCTGGTCGTAGCGGACCTGGTCATTGCGGTAGCGATAACCGGCGTTGACGACCTTGTTCGGGTTGTCTTCAGGCTGGTAGTGGAACATCGCGCTACCCGAGCGAGGGCTGCGGCTGTCCGGGTCCCAGTTGTAGTCGGCTGTGGTGCGCCAATCGCGGTTCCAGCGATATTCGTATTCCAATGCATACGGCGAAACATCGGAGTGCGCGTCTTCGCGGGTTTTTGCATCGATACCCGGCAACTGGACTTCGCGGTCCTTGAAGTACAGGGCCTGGCCGACGCTGATGCGTTGACGCTCAAAACCATCGTCTTCGATCCAGCGGCTGGTTACACCAAGCGACAGCTTGTTCTCGTCGCCGACACGGTCAGAACCGGAGAAGCGGTTATCCCGGAATAGCGACGCATAATTGAAGGTGTATTCGCTGGTGTCGAACACAGGAATGTCTTCCTGATCCTTCTCTGGAACATAAAGATAGAACAGGCGCGGTTCGAGGGTCTGGCGGTAATTCTTGCCGAACCATTGGGTGTTGCGATCGAAATACAGGCCGCTGTCGATGCTGGCGATCGGTACAGCGCGGTTCTGGTTGCTGTCGAACGTGCCGTTGAGACGGTCCTGTTCTGCAGTCTGCGCGGCAATCTGGCTCTTGCCGATGCTGTCCAGATCCAGTTGATACTGCGTGTACTGATACTTGAGCTTCGGCGTCAGGTAGCCATAGCTGGCCTCCATCGGGAAGCTGACGGCGGGCGCAAGGTTGAGGCGATCGCCGTTGGCGCGGGCCAGACCTTGTACGTTGGTGTCGAGGCGCGGCTCGACATTGCCGTCTTCATCGGTGAAGTTGCCGTTCTTCAAGTCCCGGTCGAACCGCACGAGCTCGGTATCGTAGGTGAAATTGAATCCACCCGGACGTTCCGGCAGCGCGCCGTTGAAGGTGATTTGCGGCAAGCGGTCGTATGGAGTGATGTTGGAAACGGTTGCCAGCTGATACGCCTGAGCATTCACGCGAGCGGTGTAGCTGTCGCCACGGTAGGTGACCGAACCCTGCTGGTTCACATAGTCAGCGCTTTTCACGCCAATCTGGTCAGTCTGCAGATCCTGGAAGTAATAAGGATCGCTGATCTTGGTGTAGTCGACTTGCGTGAACACGCGTGAGTCGAGACCACCCTTGTGCTGCCAGTTGTACATGTAGCGGGTTTTTTCGTAATCGGTCTGCAGCTTGCGATCGTCGTTCTCGTCATTGAGGTACGCGGCGCCGAACTGACCTTCGCTGGACTTGGTCAGGTAGCGGAATTCGCCTTCCATCAACAGGCCACGGTCGCTCATGTAACGCGGGTACAACGTGGCATCGTAGTTCGGTGCCAGGTTGAAGTAGTACGGCGTGACCAGCAGGAAGCCGGTGTCGGTGCCGGTGCCGATGGTCGGCGGCAGGAAGCCGGACTGTCGACGGTCGTCGATCGGGAAATAGATGTACGGCGTGTACAGAACCGGAATGTCCTTGACCCGCAGTGTCACGTTGGTCGCAGTACCGAAGCCGGTGGCCGGGTTCAGGGTGATGTTGTTGCCCTTGAGCTGCCAGGCGTTGCTGTTCGGTTCGCACGTGGTGTACGTACCATCCTTGAGGCGGATGATGGCGTTTTCGGCACGTTTGGCGTACAGCGCGTTACCGCGGATACGCGATTTGTGCATCACGTATTCGGCGTTGTCGATTTTGGCTTCACCGGTGTCGAGCTGCACGTCGGCGTGGTCGCCCACGATCAGGGCGCCGTTGTCGCGAACGCGCACGTTGCCGCTCAGTTCACCGCGGCTCTCGGCCTGGTAAAGGTTGGCTTCGTCGGCTTCGACCTGCATGCTGCCCTGGCGCATGACCACGTCACCGGCCAGGGTAGCGACTTGCTCTTCCTGCTTATAACGTGAGGCTTTGGCGCCGATAAAGGTTGGCGCATCGCTTTTATTCGTCTTGTCATTCATGCCAGGACGAATCGGTTCGATATAGGAACCAGAGCAATACGGACCGGTTTCGGCCAATTGCGCTGCGGTGAGCTGTTCACGGGGAACCCAGTCGAGGTGACTGTAGTCTTCGCTACGCGACTTCAGGCCACGGCCTTTGGATTCGGTGACGAGTACGGTCTTGGCGCCAGCGTCCTCGCTGGTACCGCTCTCGGCCGCAGCCTCGTCGGATGCGACTGCGCTGCCGTCATGCACGGGACGCGGAGGCAATGCAGCCGCCGGCGTCTTTGGCGCACAGTCCCAGGCACCCGAAGCAGAGACTGAGCAGTCATACTGTTCCGCGGCGACCACGAAGGAAGTGGCGAGGGGTTGCAAGGCCAGCAGACTGCCGGTTACCAACAACGGAAATTTTTTACGAAACGCGGGGGATTTCAATGCCATCTTATTAGTCCGGGCTTCCTGCGTGCCATCTGCCCGCGGTGTGGGCCGCACGCCTCTCGATGGTCTGAAAAAGATGCTGGATAATAAAGCATGACCCGCTTGACGGCTAGCGCCGTCGGAGACCCTTGCAATGCCTGACCAAGATGTACGTTTGCAACACCTGAAAGTTTGGCTCGATGAGCAATTGGCAATCCTTTTTGCGGATCAGGGCTGGGGTACCGTACCCCCGGCCACGTTGACCGCGGCCAGCAGCGACGCGAGTTTTCGGCGTTATTTCCGTTGGGAAGGCGCCGGGAGAAGTTTCGTCGTGATGGACGCGCCACCGCCCCAGGAAAACTGCAAACCCTTCGTGGATATCGCTTTTTTACTGGCGAAATCCGGAATAAATGTGCCGAAAATTTATGCCGAAGACCTCGAGCGCGGATTTCTTTTGCTCAATGACCTGGGCAACAAGACCTATCTGGACGTGATCGACAGCGAAAATGCCGATGCTTTGTTCGACGATGCCCTGCAGGCGCTGTTGGCTTTTCAGCAGTTGCCGATGGTCGCACCCCTGCCGAGTTACGACGTGGCATTGTTGCGGCGCGAGCTCGAACTGTTCCCGCAGTGGTACGTAAAACGCGAATTGGGCATCGAGTTCGACGCCGCGCAGCAAGTGCTCTGGCAGCAAGTCAGCGATTTGTTGATCGACAGCGCGCTGGCTCAGCCCAAAGTCCTGGTCCATCGCGATTACATGCCACGCAACCTGATGCTCAGCGAGCCGAACCCCGGCGTGCTGGATTTCCAGGATGCGGTCTACGGACCGGTGACCTACGACGTGACCTGTCTGTTCAAGGATGCGTTCCTCAGCTGGCCTGAAGAGCGCGTGCGCGGTTGGCTGGAAAGCTATTGGCAGCAGGCTTCGGCGCTGGATATTCCGGTACAACCGGATTTCGAAGATTTCCTGCGGGCCAGTGACCTGATGGGCGTGCAGCGTCACCTGAAAGTGATCGGCATCTTCGCCCGCATCTGTCACCGCGACGGCAAACCGCGTTATCTGGCTGACGTGCCGCGTTTCTTTGACTATATAGATGCAGTGCTCGCCCGCCGGCCTGAGTTGGCGGAGCTGGATGTGTTGCTCGCCAGTTTGCGCGCTGGAGTGAAAGCATGAAGGCCATGATTCTCGCCGCAGGTAAAGGCGAGCGCATGCGCCCGCTGACCCTGACCACGCCAAAGCCGCTGGTTCGCGCCGGCGGTGTGCCGCTGATCGAGTACCACTTGCATGCACTGGCGACTGCCGGTTTTACCGACATCGTGATCAACCATGCATGGCTGGGCCAGCAGATCGAAGATTACCTGGGCGACGGCTCGCGCTATGGCGTCAGGATCCAGTATTCGCCGGAGGGCGAGCCGCTGGAAACCGGCGGCGGGATCTTCCGCGCATTGCCCTTGCTGGGTGATGAGGCCTTTGTCGTGGTCAATGGCGATATCTGGACTGATTATGACTTTGCCGTGTTGCATCAGCCGATTGCCGGGCTTGCTCATTTGGTGCTCGCGAGCAACCCGGCCCATCACCCTGATGGGGATTTCCAATTGATCGACGGGCAGGTCCGTGACGGTCAGTCGGACGCGGCCACCCTGACCTACAGCGGTATCGCGGTGTTGCACCCGCAGCTGTTCGAAGGTTGCTCGGCCGGGGCGTTCAAATTGGCGCCATTGCTGCGTGCCGCAATGTCCGCCGGGAAAGTGTCCGGCGAGCGCCTGAACGGGCAATGGGTCGACGTCGGCACTCACGAACGCCTGTCTGAAGCCGAAGCCCTGATTGAAGCGAGACGCTGACGTGTTGTGGACAGGGACTCTGATCGGAGCCGGAGCGGGCTTTGCCATTGCCAGCATTCCGGGGGCCATGCTCGGTGCTTTGTTGGGGCAGGCGCTGGATCGGCGCCTGCATCTGCAAAGTTGGGCACATCTGCGGGAAAAGCTCGGCGGTCGCCCGGTTTTGCGCAACGATGAACTGCTGTTCGTGTTGCTCGGCAGGTTGGCCAAGTGCGACGGGCGAGTGGTGGACGGTCATATCCAGCAGGCGCGTCAGGAAATGCGCTCGCTGGAAATGAACGAATCAGCGCAGCGTCGGGCCATTGCCGCCTTCAATCGGGGCAAGTCGGGCAACGACCCGTTGCGCGGATACCTGCGCCGCCTGGGTCATCAGCCCCATGCCGCCGAAGGTGTCCTGCGCGCCTGCTGGCGGATGGTCTGGGCCGATGGTCGCGCGGGGCAACAGGAGCGCGAACTGATCGCGCAATGGGGCAAGTGGCTGGGCTGGTCGACTCGTCAGATCCTGGCGTTGGCCCAAGACTATGAGCCTCAGAAACGTCCAGAGGTTAACCGCGTTACAAGTTATCAGGATGCCTTGCGGCTGCTGGGGGTATCGGCCACCAGTGAGCCGGCGCAGATCAAGCGCGCCTACCGGCGTCTGCTCAGCCGCCATCACCCGGACAAGATTGCCGGCAGCGGGGCGACGGCGTCGCAGGTGCGTGAGGCAACCGAGAAAACCCGGGAGCTGCATAACGCTTACGCGCTGATCCGGCAGCGGCGGGATTTTCGCTAGTCGCCAAGGTGTGTCGTCAGTGATTACGCTATCGCGGGCAAGCCTTGCTCCTACTGGATTTGCGTCGTACATGAATTTCGCCATCGACATGAAACCTGTGGGAGCGAGCTTGCTCGCGATAGGGGGCACACGATCTGTCAATCCGCCGCATTCTGCGGATTCAACCAGCCCCGCACCCGGCGAACCAGTTGCTCCTGCTGCGCCTTGTCATTGCCCGGCAACGCCTTGAGCGCTACCTGGCTGAAGGCCGAAGTCTTCAAGCGTTTGCTGGCTTGCAAGCGAGCCAGCGCGGCGTTGCGATCCAGCGGTTTGTCCATGTAAAAGATGTCGGCTGTGGGCAATTTCAGGTTCGGTGCGAGCTGGTCCAGGTCGGGTTTCACTTGCGCCGGCGTTTGCGCGGCGACCATGACGAAGCGTTCGATTTGCGATGGCTGCCGCTCGCTCAGATACCGCGCGGCCCAATAAGCGCCGGTGCCATGGCCCAGAATGACGATGCTGCGAGCGCTTTGCTGTTCGGCAAACGCAATCGCCGCATCGATACGGGCGAAGATTCGTTCAGCGTCGGCCTTGGACTGTTCTTCGCTGGTTTCCGCGACGGGTTTGTCAGCCACTTCAGCTTCACCTCCCGCGACCTGCTCGATAGGGGCGGCGGTGGTCGCGTCCTTGCTGCCGGTATCCGGCGTTTTCGGCACGGGTGGCACTTCGACAATGCGTGGCGCGATGGCATCGCTTTGCAAGTCCGGCAAGGTGATACTCAGGCTGCTCCATTGCGCGTCTGGCAATTGGCGGCGCAACGGACCGATTGCTTGCGGCCAGTCAACGGTTTCGCCTGCGCCCGGGACGATAATCACCGCGCCTTTGGGCTCGGCGGTATTGGCCGGTTTCCACAGGGCCAGGAACGTGTCGCCGCCCGCTTGCAATTGCTGTTGCTCCTGGGACGGGATTTTTCGCTCGAGGGCGGCCGCTTCTTCCTGGCTACGCTCAGGCAACGGCTGGCGTTCAAGCGGTTTTTCTTCCGCCGGTTGCTCCATGGCGGCAGGTGCCGGGTCGGCGGCCTCGACGGAAAAAGCGCATGGCAGGATCAGCGACAGGCACAATGCTGGCAGTGCCAGGCGGTAGACAGGGGGCATCGGATATTCCAGGCCAGAAGTGATTCCGGCAGCCTAATGGGTTGGTCAGTATTTGTCAGTGTGTGAGAGTTCGATGATGCGTTTTCGCTGCCTGTGGGTTATCGGCTGGTTGTGCTTTCCCTTGATGGGCTGGGCGGCGGCCGCGCCACCGGCGCACGTCGCAGCTTTGTCTGCCGACCAGCAACAATGGCTGGCACAACAGGGCGAGTTGCGTGTCGGGCTGGTGTTGCAGGCTCCCTATGCTCAATACGATCGCCGTTTGCAGCGCTTGTCGGGGGTCAATGTCGAGCTGATGAAATGGCTGGCCAAGTCGCTCAAGGTCGAGCTGAGCTGGCGTAACTTTCCCGATCTCGAGCAGCTGGAGGCCGCCGCGCGTGCCGGTGAAATTGATATCGCCCCCGGACTGAGCCAAACGCCTGGCGGTCTGCGCCTCTGGCAGTTTTCCGATCCCTACATGCGGGTGCCGCAGCTGGTGGTCAGCGACCAGAAAAGCACCGGTGCAGTGGAACTCGAGAAGCTCGACAGCCAGACCCGCGTGGCCGTGCGAATGCCCAGCGCTACCGCCGACTACCTGCGCGGCAACTATCCGCACCTGAACCTTCAGGGCGTGCCGATGGAACGGCAGGCGCTGCAATTGTTGTTGAGTCAGCAGGCTGGCTATGCCGTGGTCGATGAGGCGCAGTTGGGACGGCTGTCGGTCGAACCGGAATTTTCCGGGTTGGTAGTCGTGGGTGATATTGGCCTGCCGCAGCTGCTACGGGTGGCTACGCTGCGCGACAAACCGCAACTGGCCGGCATTGTCGAAAGCGCACTGCGGGCGATCCCGGCCAAGGATCTGGAAACCCTGCACAACCAATGGCTGCAACCCAAGTACCCGCGACTCACCGAATCGCCCGGGTTTTGGCAAAACCTTTGCCTTTTGTTGTTGGTGCTGGTGTTGAGCTGCATGGCCATTGTGCTCTGGCAGCGTCGTCAGCAGCACAGCCTTGAGCAGCGACTGGCGGCCGCGCAGGCCGACATCGCCTTGCGCGCCGCCAGTGAAGAAGCCCTGCGGCTGACCCAGTTTTCCATCGATCAAAGCACTGTCGGCATCCTTTGGGTCAATTGGGACAGTCACGTGCGCTACGCCAACCGTGCCGCCGAAACCATGCTTGGCTATCCATCCGGCGGGATCATCGACCGTCCATTGATCGAGTTCGAACCCGGCCTGCACATGGATCGCTGGTTAAACCTGTGGAAGAGCGCCAGGGCCAGCGACGAAACGCCACAAAGTTTCGAAACCAATTGCTTGCGGGCCGACGGCAGCATCCTGCCGGCCGATGTTTCGCTGAGCTTCCTGCGCTTTCGCGATGGCGAATACCTGGTGGTTTATCTCACCGACGTTACTGAACGTCGCCGCGCCCTGGCAGCGTTGCAGGAAAGCGAGGCGCGGCTGCAGGGGATCGCGGCGAATGTACCCGGACTTGTCTTTCGCCTGGAACGGGCGCCAGTCACAGGTCAAATTGACTTTGCCTACATCAGCGAAGGCAGCGAGAGCCTGGTGGGATACTCGCCGGCGACCCTGGCCCATCGTGACAAAGGCTTGCGCAGCCTGGTGCACCCGGACGACAAGGCCAGTTATCACCAGACCCAGGATCATGCTCTGGATACCGACAGTGACTGGTCCTGGCAAGGGCGGATTCTCACGCGCCAGGGCGAACAGCGCTGGGCGGAAATCAAGGCGATCACCCGGCAACTGGAGGACGGCGCCTATGTCTGGGACGGCATCGTCTGGGACATCAGTGAGAGCAAACGCATCGAATTGGAACTGGCCAGCTCCCGCGAGCAGTTGCGGGAGTTGTCGGCGCACCTTGAGAGCGTGCGCGAAGAAGAAAAGGCGCGGATTGCCCGGGAAGTGCACGACGAGTTGGGGCAGATGCTGACCGTGTTGAAGCTGGAAACGTCCATGTGCGAATTGGCCTACGCGCAGCTCGACCCTGGGCTGAACGAGCGCTTGAACAGCATGAAACGTCTGATCGCCCAGCTGTTCCAGCTGGTCCGCGATGTGGCCACGGCATTACGCCCGCCGATTCTCGATGCCGGGATCGCCTCGGCCATCGAATGGCAGGCCCGGCGCTTCGAGGCGCGCACACAGATTCCGTGTCTGGTGCAGGTGCCGGACAATTTGCCGTTGCTCAGCGATGCCAAGGCGATCGGTCTGTTTCGTATCCTTCAGGAAGCGTTGACCAATGTCATGCGCCACGCCCAAGCGCATACTGTTGAACTGACACTGACCCGAGAAGGCGAAGTGCTGTGTCTGACGGTCAGTGATGATGGCGTAGGATTCGTCGCCGCAGCTGGCAGGCCAACGTCCTTTGGCTTGGTGGGCATGCGCGAGCGGGTGTTGATCATGGGCGGTGAGTTGTCGCTTGAGAGTGAGCCGGGGGAGGGCACGACCCTGAGTGTGCGAGTGCCATTGGATGAGGATAAATAAGTGATCCGTGTACTGGTAGCCGAAGACCACACCATCGTCCGCGAAGGCATCAAGCAGTTGATCGGCCTGGCCAAGGACTTGCTGGTGGTAGGGGAGGCGAGCAACGGCGAACAATTGCTCGAAACGTTGCGGCATGTGCCCTGCGAGGTGGTGTTGCTGGATATCTCCATGCCCGGTGTGAATGGTCTGGAAGCGATTCCCCGGATTCGTGCGCTGAACAATCCGCCGGTGATCCTCGTGCTGTCGATGCATGACGAAGCGCAAATGGCCGCCCGGGCGTTGAAAGTCGGAGCCGCGGGATATGCGACCAAGGACAGTGATCCGGCACTGTTGCTCACGGCTATTCGCCGGGTCGCCGCAGGCGGGCGTTACATCGATCCTGACTTGGCCGATCGCATGGTCTTCGAGGTCGGCCTGACCGATTCGCGACCGTTGCATTCATTGCTTTCGGAACGTGAGTTCTCGGTGTTCGAACGTCTGGCCCAGGGCGCCAACGTCAACGACATCGCCCAGCAACTGGCCCTGAGCAGCAAGACCATCAGCACCCACAAGGCGCGCCTGATGCAGAAGCTCAACATCACGTCGCTGGCCGAGCTGGTGAAGTACGCGATGGAACACAAGCTCCTCTGACGCTGTGCCCAATCCCCCTGTAGGAGCCAGGCTTGGCGGCGAAGGCGTCCTCGAAATCGCCTTCGCCGGCAAGCCTGGCTCCTACAGGGGGACGGCGCCGGCCGTATCCATTCGCGACAGCCCCTGGATACCCGTTTTGCCGTTGCTTGCGGCCTGCAGCTGACAGCTTGTCGCCGCGTTTGCCAAAACGCGCCATCCTTGTAGGGCAATCCCTACCCCCAACCTTCCATCCGGCTGAGGCGAATCTCTCCTGCGCCCCGATTTGCGCAGGTCCCAGCGTCCACTAGGCTTAGTCCACAGCAGTCATCAACAACAAAGGTGTGGGTATGAGCCAGGTCGATTCAAGTGCAGGGGCCAATGATGTTCTGGTCAGCTTTCGTGGAGTGCAAAAGAGCTACGACGGCGAGAACCTGATCGTCAAAGACCTCAACCTGGACATTCGCAAAGGCGAATTCCTCACCTTGCTCGGGCCGTCCGGCTCCGGCAAGACCACCAGCCTGATGATGCTCGCCGGTTTCGAAACACCGACCGCGGGCGAAATCCTGCTGGCCGGGCGCGCTATCAACAACGTGCCGCCGCACAAGCGCGACATCGGCATGGTGTTCCAGAACTACGCGTTGTTCCCGCACATGACCGTCGCCGAGAACCTGGCGTTCCCGCTGACCGTGCGCGGCCTGAATAAAAGCGACGTCAGTGACAAAGTCAAAAAAGTCCTGAGCATGGTGCAGCTCGATACGTTCGCCCAGCGTTACCCGGCGCAACTGTCCGGCGGTCAGCAGCAGCGTGTGGCACTGGCTCGCGCCTTGGTGTTCGAACCGCAACTGGTCCTGATGGACGAACCCCTCGGTGCCCTCGACAAGCAGCTGCGTGAACACATGCAGATGGAAATCAAACACCTGCACCAGCGTCTGGGCGTGACCGTGGTCTACGTGACCCACGACCAGGGTGAAGCCTTGACCATGTCTGACCGGGTGGCGGTGTTCCATCAAGGCGAAATCCAGCAGATCGCGCCGCCGCGCACCCTCTACGAAGAGCCGAAAAATACCTTCGTCGCCAACTTCATCGGCGAGAACAACCGTCTCAATGGCCGCCTGCACAGCCAGACCGGCGACCGCTGCATCGTCGAGCTGGGGCGTGGTGAAAAGGTCGAAGCCCTGGCGGTCAATGTCGGCCGGACCGGCGAACCCGTCACCTTGTCTATCCGCCCGGAACGCGTGAGCCTCAATGGTTCCAGTGAGTCGTGCGTCAACCGCTTCTCCGGAAGGGTGGCGGAATTCATCTATCTGGGCGACCACGTCCGGGTTCGCCTGGAAGTCTGCGGCAAAACCGACTTCTTCGTGAAACAACCGATTGCCGAGCTCGATCCGGGGCTGGCGGTCGGCGATGTGGTACCGCTTGGCTGGCAGGTCGAACACGTTCGTGCGCTCGACCCACTTCTAGAGGCGAACTGATCGCCCTTCTGCTTCACCAACCCTGCACGTGGAGAACAATATCAATGTTGAAATCCCTGAAATTCACAGCTCTGGTCATGGGCATGATCGGCGCCTCGCACGCGATGGCCGCAGGCCCGGACCTGACCGTGGTGTCCTTTGGCGGGGCGAACAAGGCGGCGCAGGTCAAAGCCTTCTACGCACCGTGGGAAGCGGCGGGCAACGGCAAAATCGTGGCGGGTGAGTACAACGGTGAAATGGCCAAGGTCAAGGCCATGGTCGACACCAAAAGCGTGTCCTGGGATCTGGTAGAGGTTGAATCGCCGGAGCTGTCCCGTGGTTGTGACGAAGACATGTTCGAGCAACTGGACCCTGCGCTGTTCGGCAAGACCGAAGATTATGTCAAGGGCGCCATCCAGCCATGCGGCGTGGGCTTCTTCGTGTGGTCGACCGTGTTGGCCTACAACGCCGACAAGCTGAAAACCGCACCGACCAGTTGGGCGGATTTCTGGGACACCAAGCAGTTCCCGGGCAAGCGCGGCCTGCGCAAAG
>NZ_RCOE01000228.1:0-2500 GCF_004321495.1 Pseudomonas sp. Sample_10 | reverse complement strand
CGCTTGTTGAAAAACGGCACGCTGGCCTACACCGCGGAACCGGTCAATGAGATTTATCGCCCCTCGATCGATGTGTTTTTCGAGAGTGTGGCCAGGTACTGGAACGGTGACGCGGTCGGCGTTTTGCTCACCGGTATGGGGCGTGATGGTGCCCAGGGGCTTAAACTCATGCGCCAGCAGGGTTACCTGACCATCGCACAGGATCAGAACAGCAGCGCGGTGTATGGCATGCCGAAGGCGGCTGCGGCCATCGATGCCGCTGTGGAAATACGCCCGCTGGACAAGATCGCGCCACGTTTGCTGGAGATCTTTGCAAAATGACTACCTCTATCAGCAATCCTGGCCCAAGCAGTATTCAGGTGAACGCACATGAATGATTTACAGCTCGACGACTTCAAGACTGACGAAAATGCCGCCATGGTGTTATTGGTGGACGATCAGGCGATGATCGGCGAGGCGGTACGGCGCGGGTTGTCGAACGAAGAAAACATCGACTTCCACTTCTGCTCCGATCCGCACCAGGCCATCGCCCATGCGGTGCGTATCAAGCCGACGGTCATCCTGCAGGATCTGGTCATGCCTGGCCTCGACGGCTTGAGCCTGGTGCGTGAGTACCGTAACCATCCGGCGACCAAGGACATTCCGATCATCGTCCTGTCGACCAAGGAAGACCCGCTGATCAAGAGCGCGGCGTTCGCGGCCGGGGCCAACGATTATCTGGTCAAACTGCCGGACAACATCGAACTGGTGGCGCGGATCCGCTATCACTCGCGCTCCTATATGACCCTGTTGCAGCGCGATGCCGCCTACCGTGCGCTGCGGGTCAGTCAGCAGCAATTGCTCGATACCAACCTGGTGCTGCAACGCCTGATGAACTCCGATGGCCTGACCGGGCTGTCGAACCGTCGGCATTTCGATGAGTACATGGAGCTTGAATGGCGGCGTTCACTACGTGAACAAAGCCAATTGTCGTTGTTGATGATCGATGTGGATTATTTCAAGACCTACAACGACAGTTTCGGCCACCTGGAAGGCGATGAAGCCCTGCGCAAGGTTGCCGCGGCAATCCGCGATGCCAGCTCCCGTCCTTCTGACTTGCCGGCGCGTTACGGCGGAGAAGAGTTCGCCCTGGTGTTGCCCAATACGTCCCAGGGCGGGGCGCGGCTGGTGGCGGAAAAACTGCGCATGACCGTGGAAGCCTTGAAGATTCCGCACATTTCCCCGAGCGAAGGCTCAAGCCTGACGATCAGCATCGGCCTGTCGACCGTCACACCGACACCCGGCAGCAACTGCCGGGAACTGATCCTGGCGGCGGACAAGGGGCTGTATCTGGCCAAGCACAGTGGGCGAAATCAGGTAGGGATCGGGTAATCAGCAATTTCTACCAAACGACGCAGAACCCGTGGGAGCCAGGCTTGCCCGCGATGAGGGCCTGACAAGCGATACTGCATCGACTGACACGCCGCCATCGCGGGCAAGCCCGGCTCCCACAGGTTTCGCATCGTTGCAAAGTTCGCCTGCAAACCTGCCTTTTCAGCCAAGCGGACTGCCGTTCCCAGCCGTTTGCCGTTATACTCGCCGGCTTTCAAAAGTTCGCCAACGAGTGCTGCCCGCCATGGAAATCAACCCGATCCTTAACAGTATCAAGGACCTGTCCGAGCGCTCCGAAACTATTCGGGGGTATCTTTGACTACGATCAAAAGCATGAGCGTCTGACCGAGGTCAATCGCGAGCTTGAAGATCCGAGTGTCTGGAACAAACCTGAGTACGCCCAGGAGTTGGGCCGCGAGCGCTCTGCGCTGGCGCAGATCGTCGAAACCCTGGACGAACTGAACGCCGGTCTGGCCGATTGCCGCGACCTGCTGGACATGGCCGTCGAAGAAAACGACGAAGGCGCGGTGGGCGATGTCGTCGCCGAACTGGCCCGTCTCGAGGAAAACCTCGCCAAGCTTGAATTCCGTCGCATGTTCAGCCACGAAATGGACCCGAACAACGCCTACCTGGACATCCAGGCCGGCTCCGGCGGCACCGAAGCCCAGGACTGGGCCAACATCCTGTTGCGCATGTACCTGCGCTGGGCCGACAAACGCGGTTTCGACGCGACCATCATGGAACTGTCCGCCGGTGAAGTCGCCGGGATCAAGGGCGCGACCGTGCACATCAAGGGCGAATACGCCTTTGGCTGGCTGCGTACCGAAATCGGCGTGCACCGTCTGGTGCGCAAGAGCCCGTTCGACTCCGGCAACCGTCGCCACACCTCGTTTTCCGCGGTGTTCGTCTCGCCAGAGATCGATGACAAGGTGGAAATCGAGATCAACCCGGCAGACCTGCGAATCGACACCTATCGTTCCTCCGGTGCCGGTGGTCAGCACGTAAACACCACCGACTCGGCCGTACGTATCACCCACGTACCGACCAACACCGTGGTCAGCTGCCAGAACGAACGTTCCCAGCACGCCAACAAGGACACCGCCATGAAAATGCTGCGGGCCAAGTTGTA
>NZ_RCOE01000143.1:0-15541 GCF_004321495.1 Pseudomonas sp. Sample_10 | reverse complement strand
GGAGCCAGCATGATTTCTTTGCCGATTGATGAAGTTTTACCCGCCCTGCGTGAAGCCTTGGCCAAGCGCCACGAAGCCGTGCTCGAAGCACCGCCCGGCGCCGGTAAAACCACCCGCGTGCCTTTGGCCTTGCTCAATGAACCGTGGCTGGCGGGGCAGACCATCCTGATGCTTGAGCCACGTCGCCTGGCGGCGCGGGCGGCGGCGGAGCGGTTGGCCAGTGAGTTGGGTGAGAAGGTCGGCGAAACCGTGGGCTATCGCATTCGGCTCGACAGCAAGGTTGGCCCCGACACCCGCATCGAAGTGGTCACCGAAGGCATCCTCACCCGGCGCTTGCAGGATGATCCGGCGTTGGAAGGCGTGGGCTTGCTGATCTTCGATGAATTTCACGAACGCAGTCTCGATGCCGACCTGGCGCTGGCCCTGAGCCTCAATGGCCGGGAATTGTTCCGTGACGATCAGCCGCTGAAAATCCTCTTGATGTCGGCAACCCTCGAGGGCGAACGCCTTGCCGGGTTGCTCGACGATGCACCGATCCTGCGCAGCGAAGGGCGCATGTACCCGGTGGCAATGCGCTGGGGCCGACCGTTCCAGGCCGGTGAATTCATCGAGCCGCGACTGGTGCAGACCATTCTCGAAGCCTTGAACGACGAAACCGGCAGCGTCCTGGTGTTCCTGCCGGGGCAGGCGGAGATTCGGCGTGTGCATCAGCAACTGGCCGACGCGCTGGGTGACAACCCACAGGTTTTGCTTTGCCCGTTGCATGGTGAACTGGATCTGGCCGCGCAACGTGCGGCGATCGATCCGGCGCCACCGGGCAAACGCAAGGTGGTGCTGGCCACCAACATCGCTGAAACCAGCCTGACCATCGACGGCGTGCGCGTGGTGATCGACGCCGGGCTGGCGCGGGTGCCGCGTTTCGATCCCGGCAGCGGCATGACTCGTCTCGACACCCAGCGCATCTCCAGGGCCAGCGCTACGCAGCGCGCCGGTCGGGCCGGGCGACTGGAACCGGGTGTGTGTTATCGCTTGTGGTCGCAGGATCAGCACGAACAACTGGCGGCCTATGGCAGTGCGGAAATTCTCTCGGCGGATCTGGCGGGGCTGGCCTTGCAACTCGGCCGCTGGGGCGTGACGCCTGGGCAATTGGTGTGGCTCGATGTACCGCCTGCCGCCGCGTATGCACAGGCGCAGGATTTGCTCGAACGTCTGGGGGCACTGGAAGGCGAAACGCTGACCCGTCACGGCCAGGCCATGGCCGAATTGCCGGCGCACCCGCGCATCGCCCATCTACTGTTGCGCGCTCAGGCGCTTGGATTGGCGGACATGGCTTGCGATGTCGCGGCGTTGCTTGGCGAACGCGATATCTTGCGCGGTGCCGGGGCGGATCTGCACAGTCGACTGGTGTTGTTGTCGGGTGAAGAACGAGCTGCCCGCGGCGCTCAGGGTGGCGTGCAGCGAGCCCGGCAACTGGCGCGGCAGTATCGCGGTTATCTGCGTGGCAAGGCGTCGGAACCGGTCGCCGACCCCGATCATCCGCGCTGGCTCGGCGCGTTGCTGGCGCTGGCCTATCCCGACCGCGTCGCCCAACAACGCCGTGCGGGCGGCGCCGAATATCGTTTGGCCAACGGTCGCGCTGCGTTGTTCGCCGAAGCGGATAGCCTGATGAAACAACCGTGGCTGGTGATCGCCGATCTGGGCAGTCGTCAGGGCCAGCGCGAGGAGCGGATTTATCTGGCGGCGGATTTTGATCCGGCGCTGTTCGATTCGGTGCTGGTGGAGCAGGTGCGCTGCGTCGATCAACTGGATTGGGATGAGCGCGAAGGCGTGCTGCGCGCCGAGCGCCAGCGCAAAGTCGGTGAGCTGATCCTCAGCCGCGAACCGTTGACCGGTCTCGATGAAACGGCTCGCAGTCAGGCACTGGTCAATCTGGTGCGGCGCAAAGGCCTGGAGCTGTTGCCGTGGACCCCGGAGCTGCGTCAGTGGCAAGCGCGGGTGGCGTTATTGCGCCAACTGGATCTGGCCGGCAAGGGCGACAGCGAATGGCCGGATGTCAGCGACGCGGCGTTACTCAAAAGCCTCGAACACTGGTTGATGCCGTATCTGGGCAAGGTCTCGCGGCTCAGTCACTTCGCCAATCTCGACCTGTCGAGCATTGTCCACAACCTGTTGCCATGGCCGCTGCCGCAACGACTTGATGAATTGGCACCGCATCACTTGAGCGTGCCGTCGGGCTCATCGATTCGTCTGGATTACAGCGAACAGCCGCCGATTCTCGCGGTGCGTTTGCAGGAGCTGTTCGGCCTGGCCGAAACCCCGCGCATTGCCGGTGGTCGGCAAGTGGTCAAGCTGCACTTGCTGTCGCCGGCGCGGCGGCCGGTGCAGGTGACCCAGGATCTGGCGAACTTCTGGCGCAGTACCTATGCCGAAGTGAAGAAGGATTTGAAGGGCCGCTACCCGAAACACTATTGGCCGGACGATCCCTTGGTGGCCGAGGCCACGGCACGGATCAAACCGCGCAAGAGCTGAGCTGATCGTGGGCCAGACCAGTTTTTTCCTAGCCCAAAGCCACAAAAAACCTGCTTTCTCCCTTTTCAGTGCATGAACAGAATGCAATGGCGCGTGCATTGGAATTTTAAGGAGTGAGTCATGACGTTTTCGATTATCGGACGCTGCCCGGAAACCGGGCAGCTCGGTATTGCCATCAGCTCTTCAAGCATTGCGGTCGGTGCACGTTGCCCCTGGGCGCGGGCGGGGGTCGGTGCGGTCTCGACGCAGAACATTACGTTGCCGGCTCTTGGGCCGCAGATCCTCGACCTGCTGGAGCATCAGCATCTGCAACCTGACGCGGCGCTGGACAAGGCGCTGACGTCCAACGGCTGGAGCCAGTACCGTCAAGTCACGGTGATCGATGCGTCGGGCAGGATTGCGCTGTTCAGCGGCAAGGAATCGCTGGGTGTGCATAACGCGGTGAAGGGCGAGCAGTGCGTCGCGGCGGGCAACCTGCTCAGCGACGTGCGAGTCATCGAAGCCATGGTCGGGGCATTCGAGGCCGAACCGGGCCAGTTGGCGGACCGTTTGCTGGCGGCCATGCACGCGGCCATGGCGGCCGGTGGCGAGGCCGGGCCGGTGCATTCCGCCGCGCTGAAAGTGGTGGGTGACCATACGTGGCCGATCATCGACTTGCGGGTCGACTGGGCCGAGGAAGATCCCATCGGTCAGCTTGACGGTCTCTGGCAGGCTTATCGACCGCAAATGCAGGACTACCTGACGCGCGCACTCAACCCGACGACGGCACCGAGCTACGGAGTGCCCGGGGATGAGTGAGGCGTCCAGTCGCGACGTGTTGGAACGTCTGATTGGCTTCGCCACTGTCAGCCGCGATTCCAACCTCGAATTGATTCGTTTCATCGAGGCGTACCTGGCCGGGCACGGCGTTCAGAGCGAACTCTTCTTCAATGAAGAACGGACCAAGGCGAATCTGTTCGCGACCATCGGCCCGCTCACGTCCGGTGGCGTAGTGCTTTCCGGTCACACCGATGTGGTACCGGTAGACGGGCAGGCGTGGACGGTCGATCCGTTCCATCTGACGGAAAAGGATGGACGCCTGTACGGCCGTGGCACGGCGGACATGAAAGGGTTCATCGCCTCGGTCCTTGCGGCGGTGCCGACCTTCGTCCAGCGTACGCTTCTGAAGCCGGTGCACCTGGCGTTTTCCTATGATGAAGAAATCGGCTGCCTGGGTGTCAGGCCGATGCTCGCCGAGCTGGAGAAGCGGCCATTCAAGCCCTGCCTCTGCCTGATCGGCGAACCGACAGAACTCAAGCCTGTGCTCGGTCACAAGGGCAAACTGGCGATGCGTTGCGAAGTGCGCGGTGCAGCGTGCCATTCGGCGTATGCGCCTTATGGGGTCAACGCGATCGAGTACGCCGCGCAGCTTATTGGTCGGCTGGGCGTGATCGGTGAACAGCTCGCGCATCCCGACAACCACGATCAGCGTTTTGATCCGCCGTTTTCGACGGTGCAGACGGGAGTGATCAAAGGTGGCCGCGCGCTCAACATCGTTCCCGCCGAATGTGAGTTCGATTTCGAGGTCAGGGCGCTGCCGGACTTCGATGCACAGGGTGTGGCGGACCAGCTGCACGCGTTCGCCCAGGAACAACTGTTGCCGAAGATGCGTGCGGTGCAAGCGGACACCGACATCCGCTTGCGCCCGCTGAGCGCCTATCCCGGGTTGGCGACACCGCCCGAGAGTGAAGCGGCGCGGCTGCTGGCGCTGTTGAGCAATTCTTCAGCGTTTGGCACGGTCGCGTTTGGCACCGAGGGCGGGTTGTTTGATCAGGCTGGCATTCCCACGGTGGTTTGCGGACCTGGCAGCATGGATCAGGGGCACAAGCCTGACGAATTCATCGCACTGGAGCAGTTGAACGGTTGCGATGCGATGTTGGTTCGGTTGGCTGATTACCTGTGTGGCGACATCTTACTGTAGGAACCGGCTCGCTCCTACAGGGGGGCTGCGACTTTCTGGCTCAGTTGTTCGCGGCAAAAATCCACGAACAACTGTGCAGGCTTGGTCAGTTGGCTGCGTTTCAAATGGGCCGACGCCAGGCCGGACAGGGTGACCGGTTCCTTGATGTTGACCGATATCACCTTCTTGCCATCGTAGGTGCACTCCGAGTGCGGGCGGGTGACCAGGATCGAGAAGCCGAAACCCTGCCCGACCATGCCCCGCACCATCTCGATAGAGGGTGAGCTGAAGACGATGTTGGGCGTCAGTTCCAGTTCGTGGAACAGGCTGACAAAGTAGGTCCGGCTCGGCTGCACATCGAGAAGAATCATCGGCTCGCTGCACAGGTCGCGCAGCGACACTTCTTTCTGGTCGGCAAAACGGTGGCCTTCAGGCAGCAGCACGTAGGGTTTTTGTGGCGGCATCAGTGGCGTGGTCTGGATGGTGCCGTCCAGATCGTGATCGTAGAGGAAGGCCACGTCGAACGTGCCGGCGGTCAAGCCTTGCACCAGCTCTTGTTGCTCGCCGTCGCGAATGCGGATGTCCACGCCCGGGTAAAGCTTGCGAAAGCCGGCGATCAATTGCGGCAGGTACAGCGGGGCTACCGTCTCGAAGCAGCCGATGTCGATTTGTCCCGACACCGTATCGTTATCGGCCAGCGCATTCTGTTCAAACTCCCTGGCCATCCGCAAAAGCTCTTGCGCCTTGTGATAGAAGCGCGTGCCGGTGGGGGTCAGGGACACACCCTGGGCGTGGTGGCGGATGAATAACTGAACGTTGAACGACTCTTCCAGGCTTTTGATCGCCGTGGACACCGAGGGCTGCGCGATGTACAGCTGCCGCGAGGCTTCAGCGACGCTGCCGGCTTCTACCGTTGTGACGAAATACTTGAGTTGCCGCAATGTATAGGAAGCCACACGCACCTCGTTTTGCTTTGTTTTGCGGTGAAGGCCCGGATGACCGTCGCACGGATTGTGGACTGAACCTTACCCTATGAGCGTTCCAGGCTGGGTAAGCGCTTGCCAAGTTTTTTCTTATACCCCGAGCACATTTTTAATAATTTTCCTCTTCGCACGGTTGCCGCACTATCTCTACAACCTCTGATAACAACCCCGACCACCCTGGCGGTCGTAAAGGGAGCGTAGCGTGTTCGACCTCGACTATTGGCAGCAACGAGCTGCCCGGCAAACCTTCTCTGACAAAGCCTTGATCGATGGCCGGCAGGTCGCTGCGTCTTCAGGCGCAACTTTCGATTCGATCAACCCGGCGACCCGTCAGTTGCTTGCCCGTGTCGCCGCGTGTGGCGAAGTGGAAGTGGAACTTGCCGTGCGCAGTGCGCGTCGCGCGTTCAACGAAGGCCCGTGGGCGCGGATGGCACCGGTCGAGCGCAAGCGCGTGATGTTGCGTCTGTCCGAGCTGGTGCTGGCCCATCGCGAAGAGCTTGCCTTGCTCGACTCGCTGAACATGGGCAAACCGGTGATGGATGCCTACAACATCGACGTCCCGGGCGCGGCCCATGTGTTTGCCTGGTACGGCGAGTCGCTGGACAAACTCTACGATCAGGTCGCGCCGACCGCGTCATCGGCGCTGGCGACCATCACCCGCGAAGCGCTGGGTGTGGTCGCCGCAGTGGTGCCTTGGAACTTCCCGCTCGACATGGCCGCGTGGAAACTGGCACCGGCCCTGGCGGCCGGCAATAGCGTGGTGCTCAAACCCGCGGAGCAATCGCCGTTCTCGGCGTTGCGTCTGGCCGAACTGGCGCTGGAAGCCGGTTTGCCGCCGGGCGTGCTGAATGTGCTGCCGGGGCTCGGCGAGTCTGCCGGCAAGGCCTTGGGCCTGCATCCGGATGTCGATTGCCTGGTGTTCACCGGCTCGACTCAGGTGGGCAAATACTTCATGCAGTACGCGGCGCAATCGAACCTCAAGCAGGTCTGGCTCGAATGCGGCGGCAAGAGCCCGAGCCTGGTGTTCGACGATTGCCGTGATCTCGATCTGGCGGCGGAGAAGGCGGCATTCGGCATCTTCTTCAATCAGGGCGAGGTGTGTTCAGCCAATTCGCGGCTGTATGTGCAGGACACGGTCAAGGATGAGTTTATCGAGCGTCTTCTGGAAAAAGCCAAAGCCTGGATGCCCGGCGATCCATTGAATCCTGCCAGTGCTGCTGGCGCCATTGTCGATTCGGCCCAGGCGTCGCGGGTAATGAGTGTTATCGAGCGCGCCCACGAAGACGGCGCCCGATTGCTCACCGGCGGGCGTCGCTTGAATTTCAACGGTTCCGACAACTTTATCGAGCCGACCATTTTTGCCGATGTCGATCATCAATCGCACCTGTCGCGTGAAGAGGTGTTCGGGCCGGTACTGGCGATCTCTACGTTCGACACGGAAGAGCAAGCGGTGCGGCTGGCCAACGACAGCATCTACGGGCTGGCTGCCTCGGTATGGAGCGATGACCTGAACCGCGCGCACCGCGTTGCACGGGCGTTGAAGGCCGGCACTGTTTCGGTGAACACCGTGGATGCCCTCGATGTCAGCGTGCCGTTCGGTGGCGGCAAGCAATCGGGATTTGGCCGGGATCTGTCGTTGCATTCATTCGATAAGTACACCCAGTTGAAAACCACCTGGTTTCAATTGCGTTAAACATCTACTGAACAATTAACCGCACGCTGATTGTGTGCGGCTTGAAGAATAAAAAGATGTCACCGCACGGAGAGTCTTCCGTGTACTTGCGGCTGCGTGGCCGTGACTGCCTCAGTAACTAACCACAATTAAAAAGTGAGGGAGCTTTCATGTTCAGATATTCGTCTTCGAGCGTTAAATCAGCGGCTGCTTTAACCGCGCTTCTGGGATTTACGGTGCCGCTTGTTGCGCACGCCGAAAGTCTCACGGTTATTTCATTCGGCGGTGCCACCAAGGCGGCGCAGGAGGGTGCTTACTTCAAACCCTTTGAACAAACGGGTGCCGGGAAAGTAGTGGTCGGCGAGTACAGCGGCGAACTTTCCAAAGTCAAAGCCATGGTCGATGTCGGCCAGGTCAGTTGGGACGTGGTCGAAGTCGAAAGCCCTGAACTCTTGCGTGGATGTGAAGAGGGATTGTTCGAGCGGCTGGACCCGGCGCTGATCGGCGATGCAAAAAACTATTTGCCGGGCGCGGTCAGCGAATGCGGCGTGGCGAGTTACGTGTGGTCGATGGTGCTTGCCTACAACTCGAACAAGGTGGCGGCGGCACCGACGTCCTGGGCGGACATGTGGAACCTGCAGCAATTCCCCGGCAAGCGTGGGCTGCGCAAGGGCGCCAAGTACACGCTGGAAGTGGCGCTGCTCGCCGATGGGGTCCAACAGGATGACCTGTACAAAGTGCTGGGGACCAAGGAAGGCGTGGACCGGGCGTTTCACAAGCTCGACCAGATCAAGCCGTCGATCCAGTGGTGGGAAGCCGGAGCGCAGCCGCCGCAATGGCTGGCAGCGGGTGACGTGGTGATGTCGGCGGCCTATAACGGGCGGATTGCCGTGGCGCAGAAGGAAGGTTCGAAGCTGGCGATCTCCTGGAACGGCCACCTCTACGATCCTGATCACTGGGCGATTGTTCGCGGTAGCCCGAACAAGTCGCTGGCCGAACGCTTCATCGTGTTTGCCAGCCAGGCGAGCGGCCAGAAATCTTTCTCCAGCCAGATCCCCTACGGCCCGATCCGCAAGGACGTGCTGGCGCAGCTGCCGGCCGACACACTTGCCCAATTGCCCACCGCTCAAGCCAACCTGTCTGAAGGCCAACTGGTCGATGCCACGTTCTGGGTCGATCACGGCGAAGAACTCGAGGAACGCTTCAACGCCTGGGCGGCCCGCTAAGCCATCGCTGTCGCTTGTCGCCATTCAAGGATGAGTGGCGATGTTTATCCCTGCCTTCCGCGCGGAGGCGATCAACAACAAGAAAACACGGGGAGTTTTGTCATGAGTTCAAGTACAACCGCGTCCGTCCAGGCGCAGTCTGGCGGTTTGCGCCGGGTTCTGGGGCTGGGTTCATTACTTGCCGTTGCGGTGGGCGTCGTAGTATCGCAGGGCGTCATGGTGCTGATGCTGCAAGGTGCGGGCATCGCCGGTTTCGGTTTCATCATTCCGCTGGCCATCGCTTATGTGTTGGCAATCACCTATGCCTGGTCGTTCTCCGAACTGGCCTTGATGATCCCGCGGGCGGGCAGCCTCAGCAGTTACACCGAAGTGGCGATCGGGCATTTCCCGGCCATTCTCGCGACCTTCTCGGGGTACATGGTGGTGGCGATGTTTGCGCTGTCGGCCGAACTGCTGTTGCTGGACCTGGTGATCAGCAAGGTCTATCCGGATGTCATTCCACACATGGTAGTGGCCTACGGGGTGCTGGGGCTGTTCACCGTTTTGAATCTGTTCGGCATCGATGTCTTCGCCAAGCTGCAGAACGTGCTGGCGCTGGTGATGGTGGTGATCCTCGTTGCCATGGGCCTGGCTTCTCTGAGTAACGGCCAGGCCAGTTTGCAGCTGCCGCTCGATCAGGGTTGGAACCCGTTGGAGTTCGGTGCAATTACCCTGGCGGCGATGGCGGTATGGGGTTTTGTCGGGGCCGAATTCGTCTGCCCGCTGGTGGAAGAAACCCGCAATCCCGAGCGCAATATTCCACGTTCGATGACCATTGGTTTGACGGTGATCTTCGGCGTGATCGCGTTGTATTGCTTTGGCGCTTTGCTGTGCATTCCACGCGAGCAACTGGCCAGTGACGCACTGCCGCATTACCTGGTGGCGACCACTGTGTTCGGTGAAGCCGGCAAGCTGTTTCTGGTCATCGCCGCCATCACTGCGACTTGCAGCACCGTGAATTCTTCGCTGGCAGCGTTGCCGCGCATGCTCTACGGCATGGCGCAAAACGGCCAGGCTTTCCCGCAGTTCAAGATGCTCACGGCACGTGGCCGAACGCCTTGGGTGGCGGTGTTGTTCGTTGCCGCGATCACCGGCCTGCCGATCCTCATTCTGGGGCACGACGCGGCCGCGATCAGCTTGTTGCTGTTGGCTGCCGCGCTCGCCTGGCTGCTGGCGTACATCATCGTGCACATCGATGTGATCGCCTTGCGCCGGCGCTATCCCCATCTGGCGCGTCCATTTCGCTCACCGTTTTATCCATGGCCGCAAGTGGTTGGCATCCTCGGCATGTTGTTTGCGATCTACCACGTGTCGCCAACACCGGAAATGACCGCCAGCATTTTTGCTTGCGCTGGCGTGGTACTGGGCGTGATATCGGTGATCGCCGTGGTGTGGGTCAAGTTCGTGATGCGCAAACCGCTGTTTACGCCCGAACCCCTGATCCAAAACGAATCGCAGGACAACGGTGTGCCTGCCGTGGCACCGCTGACTACCGTGTCCGGGAACTGAACCTTTATTCAATTCAGGAGAATAAAAAATGACAACCGATTACAAACCACAGCGTGAAACCAAGGACTACCAAGCGGCCGATGCCGCCCACCACATTCATGCCTTCCTCGATCAGAAGGCGTTGAACGAAGAGGGGCCGCGCGTGATCGTCGGTGGCGAGCGGTTACACCTGTGGGACAACGACGGCAATCGCTACCTCGATGGCATGTCCGGTTTGTGGTGCACCAACCTCGGCTACGGTCGCAAGGATCTGGCCACGGCAGCGACTCGGCAATTGGAGCAGTTGCCGTACTACAACATGTTCTTCCACACCACTCACCCGGCGGTGGTCGAGCTGTCCGAGCTGCTGTTCAGCCTGTTGCCCAAGCACTACAGCCACGCGATCTACACCAACTCCGGCTCTGAAGCCAATGAGGTGTTGATCCGTACCGTGCGCCGTTACTGGCAGGTACTCGGCAAGCCGCAGAAGAAGATCATGATTGGCCGCTGGAACGGTTACCACGGCTCTACCCTGGCCGCTAGCGCGATGGGCGGCATGAAGTTCATGCACGAAATGGGCGGGGTGATTCCGGATGTCGCGCACATCGACGAACCTTACTGGTTTGCGCACGAAGGCGACCTGACGCCTGCCGAATTCGGCCTGCGCGCGGCCCGGCAACTGGAAACCAAGATTCTCGAACTGGGCGCGGAAAACGTCGCTGCGTTTATCGCCGAACCGTTCCAGGGCGCGGGCGGCATGATCTTCCCGCCAGAGAGCTACTGGCCGGAAATCCAGCGAATCTGTCGCAAGTACGATGTGCTGCTGTGTGCTGACGAAGTGATCGGTGGTTTCGGCCGTACCGGTGAATGGTTCGCCCACCAACACTTTGATTTCGAGCCGGACACCCTGTCGATCGCCAAGGGCCTGACCTCGGGCTACATCCCCATGGGCGGCCTGATTCTGAGTCGGCGCATGGCCGAAGTGCTGGTCGAGCAGGGCGGCGTATTTGCCCACGGCCTGACTTATTCCGGTCACCCGGTAGCGGCCGCCGTGGCAATTGCCAACCTCACGGCGTTGCGCGATGAGGGCGTCGTCAGCCAAGTGAAAAGCGACACCGGTCCGTATCTGCAGCAGTGTCTGCGTGAGGTGTTCGGCAATCATCCGCTGGTGGGTGAAATCCAGGGGGTCGGCCTGGTCGCCGCGTTGCAGTTTGCCGAGGACAAGGCGACTCGCAAACGCTTCGCCAACGAAGGCGATATCGCCTGGCGTTGCCGCACGATCGGTTTTGAGGAAGGCCTGATTATTCGCTCGACGCTGGGCCGCATGATCATGGCCCCGGCATTGATCGCAACGCGCGCTGAAATCGACGAACTGGTTGCCAAGACCAAGATAGCGGTTGATAGAACTGCCAAAGAAATTGGTGTGCTCTAAATAAATACCGGCTCGCCTCCATTAACTGTGGGAGCGAGCAGGTTCGCTCCCACAGTTAATGCATTTATCCATGTAGTTGTTAGTTAGTTTTTTCATGGGCAACAACGACAAAAATCATAATTTCGCTATTGGCATTCGCTAAGCACAATAAAACTACCCCGCCAGCAAAGTTATCGACGCGGAATTAATTATTAAAACAGCTGAACGGTCGCGACTTGTCGCGCCTTAGTTGCCTCTCTGAAGGACGCAAGCATGAATGATAAAAAGATAGAAATAGATACGCTTGTTGTCGGTGCCGGCCAGGCTGGCGTCGCCATGAGCGAGCACCTGAGCAAACTCGGTGTGCCGCACCTCGTCCTGGAGCGTAACCGCATCGCTGAAGCGTGGCGCACCGGGCGTTGGGATTCGCTGGTGGCTAACGGCCCGGTTTGGCATGACCGCTTCCCCGGCCTGGCTTTTGAAGATCTGGAGCCCGACGCCTTCGCTTCAAAGGACCGCGTGGCCGCGTACTTCGAAGCCTATGCCGAGAAATTCGAAGCGCCGATTCGTACTGGCGTCGAAGTGAAAAAAGTGGTGCGCAACAGTGACCGTCCAGGCTTCACCATCGAAACCTCCGAAGGCGTGATCCAGGCCAATCGCGTGGTGGCGGCGACCGGTCCTTTCCAGCGGCCGGTCATCCCGCCGATTGCGCCGAAAGACAGCACGGTCACGCAGATTCACTCGGCCGAGTATTTCAACCCACAGCAGCTACCCGAGGGCGGTGTGCTGGTGGTCGGTGCCGGCTCATCCGGTGTGCAGATTGCCGATGAGCTGCAGCGCGCCGGTAAACAGGTCTATCTGTCGGTCGGCCAGCATGATCGTCCGCCTCGCAGCTATCGCAACCGTGATTTTTGCTGGTGGTTGGGGGTTCTGGGGTTGTGGGATCTCGAAACCATGGAGCCGGGTCGTGAGCACGTGACCATCGCGGTGAGCGGTGCGCGGGGTGGCCACACCGTCGATTTCCGCGGTCTCGCCAAACAAGGCGTCACGCTGGTGGGGCTGACCCGATCGTTCAACGACGGCGTGGTGACGTTCCAGCCGGATCTGGCGCGCAATATCGCTGCGGGCGACGAGAATTACCTGTCGCTGCTGGACGCGGCGGATGCCTACATTGCCCGCAACGGACTCGACCTTCCGGAAGAACCCGAAGCCCGCTTCATGCTGCCCGACCCGGAGTGCGTCACTCGCCCGATTCTCGAACTCGATCTGGCCGAGGCGGGCATCACCTCGATCATCTGGGCAACCGGCTACGCCGTCGATTACAGCTGGCTGCAGGTCGACACGTTCGACGAGAAGGGCAAGCCACGGCATCAGCGCGGTGTCTCGAACGAGCCGGGTGTCTACTTTGTCGGCCTGCCATGGCTGTCGCGTCGCGGCTCGAGCTTTATCTGGGGTGTCTGGCACGACGCCAAACATGTCGCCGGGCACATTGCCACGCAGCGCCAATACCTCGAATACCGCGACCCGTCGCAGCGTTGATTCGATCGCGGGAATGAACTTCGGCATTGCCGATTTACCAGCTCATTAATCAAGTTTCAGGGGAGTCAGTTGATGCCTACTCACACGCGAATTCGCATGTTCAATACCAAAGACACCTATCCCAACCAGTCACTGGACAATGATCTTTGCCAGGCTGTGCGCGCGGGCAACACGGTGTATGTGCGCGGCCAGATCGGCACTGATTTCGAGGGCAACCTGGTAGGCCTTGGCGACCCGGCCGCCCAGGCCGAACAGGCGATGAAAAACGTCAAGCAGCTGCTGGAAGAGGCGGGGAGTGATCTGTCGCACATCGTCAAAACCACCACCTACATCATTGACCCGCGTTACCGCGAACCGGTGTATCAAGTGGTGGGCAAGTGGCTGAAAGGCGTGTTCCCGATCTCGACCGGGTTGGTGATTTCCGGGCTTGGTCAACCGCAGTGGCTGATGGAAATCGACGTGATCGCGGTCATCCCGGACGACTGGCAGGCAACGCAAACCCTGTAGGCGCCGAGCTTGCTCGCGAAGGCGGTGTGTCGGTCACCTCTCTCTTGAATGTGCCGGCGTCATCGCGAGCAAGCTTTGCTCACAGGATCATGGTGTCGCCGGCAGCAGGAACCGCGCAATCACCGGCAAATGATCGGAAATGCGCAACGTATCGTCCTGCCTCACCGTTGCCTCGACCCGCTTGATGCGCGGGCTGTAGAACAGATAGTCGACGGTGCGATCCGGGCCGCTCAGGTTCGGATCGTTCGGGTAATGGGTCAGCCAGCGCGCACGATCGATGCCGCTGGCTTCGTTGTTGTTGGGGATCATCGGGTATTTGTCCCACAACACGTGCAGGGCGCTGTCGGCGGAGTAGGGCGAGCGTTGTTCGGCGGGCAGGCGCTGGTATTGCCCCAGCGGCAACAGATTGAAGTCGCCGCCGATCAGCCATGGCGTCCCGCGGCTTTCGAGTTTATCGAGGGCTTTGGCCACGGCCGATACCTGCGCCAGCAGCGTTTCGTCGGGTTGCGTGGCGCGTTCCAGATGAGTATTGAGCAGCGCCAATTGACTGCCGTCGCTCAAAGGCAGATAAGCCACCAGCAAGGCGTTTTTTGGCTGGAACTGGCGACTGATCAGGTTGGCCGACGCGACCGGCAATTGCAGGCGCTGGGCATGGTCGATCTGGTAGCGGCTCAAGGTTGCCAGTTGCCGGCCAACGCTGCCGAAGATGTGTGGATCAGGAACAAACTCAGCCTTCCAGTCGAATGCGCTGGTACTGCACGGGTACAGGTCGGCGAGCCGTTCCTGCAGCAGTTTGAGCTGGTGCTGGTAATCGCTGGCCTTGGCCCCGTCATCGAGTTCCTGCAACAGCACCACGTCCGGTTGCTCGTCACGAATCACACGCGCCACTTCATCGAGGCTGAAGGCCATGTCTTGCGGCGTGGGATTCTCATCGGTGCCGTCGGCCAGGTCATTCCAGAACACGTACCGCTTGCCCGCCAGGTACTGAACGTTCCAGGTCATCACCTTCAGCGCCTGGCCGGGAACCAGAGTCGGTGCCCCGGTGCTGCAGCTGACTGGCAGCACTTCGCGGGCTTCGGGGCGCCAGGTCAGGCTATACACCATCACACCGGTCAGGCCGATGACGATCAACAATCCCAGCAAGGTGTAGCGCAGCAGTCGGGTCATGGCTCGGCTTATAGCGTTACGGAAGTTGACCCCGAGCATACCCGAGTGACGGGCGGTCGCCCAAGGTCAGAGTGGCCCGTCGATTTTTTTCGGCTCTTCGCCGATCAGCATGAACAGACGGAACAGCACCACGCTGGTGAACAGTTGCAGGAAGCTGTGGGCACTGTCGATCAGCAGCGAGATCACCGGGTTTTGAGGCTCTGGATACGCCGCCAGCGTCGCGCCCTTGAGCAGCCACAATGGCCCCATCACGCACAGGATGCACACCAGGATGCGCAGGAAATGACCACGGGTCAGGCGCAGGCTTTCCTTCATCGCTTGCAGTGGTGCCAGGCCGCGCAGCACCAGCAGGTACTCGCCGAACGCCAGGGTGACCATCAACCAGATGCCCGGCAGGAAATACAGCGACAGGCCCAGCAGAATCAGCAGCGTGTTGAGTGCCGTCAGCAGGGCGAAACGCGGCCACAGATAAGCAGATCTCGACAGCAGTTCGCGGTTGCTTGGCGATTCGCCACGGCTGCGGGCATCGAGGAACAGAATGAGCGCGGCGGTGTACAGCGGGTAAACCAGCAGGCCGACGATCACGCTGATGCCGGGGAAACTGTCCGGCTCGGTGGAGCGGTCGACGACTTGTTGCAACAGCGCCTCGATAATCACCAGCGGCAGGCACAGCTGCACAATCTGGCCCAGATTGCGCTTGAAGAAATACAGGGAGTCTCGCAGTACATCTAACGGATTCATCAGTCGGTATCGCAGGTTGAAAGCAGTGGCCCACTTTAACCGATCAAGCCCTTGGGGACGCAAACGTAAACGTTCGGTAAAGGGCATTGAAACATCTTGTTTCAGCCTCCATTAAGGTCGAGTGCCTTATCTTCAGTGGAGAAGGGCAACGATTTCCCCGGCAATCTACGAGGTCGCCATGAACAGCGAAGAACAAACCCTGATCGATGGACTGTTTTCCCGGCTGCAACAGGCCGAAACGGACTCAGCCCCGCGCGACGCCCAGGCCGAGGCGCGGATCAAGGAACACCTGACGCGCCA
>NZ_RCOE01000155.1:0-15699 GCF_004321495.1 Pseudomonas sp. Sample_10 | reverse complement strand
TCGCCCAATCGTTTTTCGCGAGCAGGCTCGCTCCTACAGGGATCGGGCACATCTGTTAGAGATTGATGGGCTGTCAGGCCGCTATCGCTGGCAAGCCAGCTCCCACAGGTTTGGTGTAGGGATGGCTGTAAAAGCGCAACCATGAGCCGCCGTTACCGCAGCGACAGATATTTCAACCAATCACCACTCACCTTCACCCGCTCAACTCCAGCCCCTGTGAGAGCCAGCCCCCACAGGGACCAAAGCAAATTCAACGCCGGGTAATCACCACCTCCAGATATTCACTCGGCACCACCAAAGACCTGTCCCCCGCCCGATTCGAACGATTGATCAGTTCCGTCAGGTCGTTTTCCAGCCCCTTGGCACCGTCCGGTGGCAATGCGGCGAATGCCTTGTGCACCGGGCCGTACCACATACGGAAGGTGTCGATGAAATGCGCCGCGCTGCGATAGCGGAAATTGAAGGTCTTGCGCGTCACCTGAACCAGGAAGTTGCGCTCGTCGAAGTGTGTGTGCAGCCAGGCTTCGGTGCCCCACTGCGAAGGCGGTTGCGCGCCCGGTGGTGGAGGCATGTGCCGGCCGAGGGTCTTGAACATCTGGCCGACGAAACCTTCCGGCGTCCAGTTGGCCAGACCGATCCGGCCACCGGGCCGACAGACCCGCGCCAGCTCCGAGGCGGCTTTGGCCTGATCCGGGGTAAACATCACGCCGAAGGTTGAAAGCACGGCATCGAAACTGCCATCGTCAAACGGCAGCGCTTCGGCATCGGCCACCTGGAAGGTGACGTTCAGGCGTTCCGCCCGGGCGCGATCTTCGCCGCGTTCGAGCAATGCGGCCACATAGTCAGTGGAGGTGACCTGACAACCGCGCCGCGCGGCAGCCAGTGTCGCGTTGCCGTTACCGGCCGCGACATCGAGCACTTGCTCATCGCACAACAGATCACAGGCTTCGGCCAGTTGCTCGCCGACGATCTGCAAAGTCGTGCCGATGACAGCGTAGTCACCACTGGCCCAGGCGGCCATCTGGCGGTTTTTCAAGGCAGTAAGATCAATGGGTGTACTCATGGAGACGATCTCTGGGTTGGAACACAGATCAACTACCGGCGCGTTATTCCGCCGTGGTGGGATCGATGATGTTCATGACCTGGGAAACGCGATTGGCCGGGAAACCACTCAGCCGTGCATGCTCCTGGATCTGTTCTTCGCTTGGTGCGATGTACACGCAGTAGAGCTTGTCACCGGTGACATAACTCTGCAGCCACTGCACCTGCGGCACATCGCGCAAGGCCCTGCAGGACTTTTGCGAAGCGGCTTTCAAATCCCTTTCTGACAGTGTTCCAGCACCTGGAATCTCGCGTTCTATGACGAACTTAGGCATGGCAACCTCTCATTCTTGTTATTGATGACAGAGCCGGGCTGACCCTGTGCGTCAACTATCGCGCTGCCGGCCTCCGGCGTCCTGTCCGATCGTCGGCCAACCTTGGCCGATCGTCCGGCGGTTTCACAAGTCGCTGCGGCAGGCTCACAATCGAGAACATCGGTCCGCACGGGAAGGTCATCATGGATGCCCTGTCACAGACCCTGCGTGTCGTCCGTCTGGTCGGCGCCATTTTCATCAATGCCAGGTTCACTGCACCGTGGTGCTATCAATCACCGAGGGCCGATACGGCGGCACCGTTTCTGGAGCCGAACGCCGAGCGGGTGGTGATCTTCCATCTGATCACCGAGGGCGAGTGTTATGTCGAACTGGGGGATGATCCGCCCCTGCAACTGAGCGCTGGCGATGTCGTGGTGTTCCCCCAGGGCGATGCCCATCGCATGAGCTCGCAACCAGGATTGACACCGGCCAGCGGGACGCGGCTGGACAAGGTGCTGGCGCGACGGCCACGGCAACTGAGCTACGGTGGTGGCGGCGCGGTCACGCGTCTGGTCTGTGGTTATCTGGCGTGCGATACGCGGTTGGCGGGCATGTTGCTCACTGGATTGCCATCCGTGGTGCGGGTCAATGTGCGCGGTTCGAATGCCGGGGTCTGGCTGGAATCTTCGGTGCGCTATGCCTTGGCCGAAGCCCGCTCGCCCAGGCCTGGCGGTGAAGGCGTATTGGCCAAACTGGCCGAAGTGTTGTTCATCGAAGTCCTGCGCCTGTACATGCATGAGCACGGCAAGGCCCGCACCGGGTGGCTGGCCGGGGTCAGCGACCGGATCGTCGGCGCCGCACTCAATGCCTTGCACAAAAAGCCCTGCCACACCTGGACCCTGGAGGAACTGGCACGAACGGCCGGCACCTCCCGATCCGTGCTGGCGGAGCGCTTTCAACAATTGGTCGGGGTGTCGCCGATGCAGTACCTGACGCAATGGCGCATGTTGCTCGCAGCCAACCTGTTACGCAGCAGTAACAGTTCCTTGATGCGCATCGCCGAAGAAGTGGGTTACCAGACCGACACGGCGTTCAGTCGGGCATTTCGTCGCGAGTATGGAGCGCCGCCAGCGGCCTGGCGGCGCAGTCAGGAAAATCGTTCGGTGGCCCACGGCACAATGCATGTGAGCCATTGATCGGCAAGATCAAACGGCTGGAGCGCTGGCCTTGGCGTCGGCCTTGGCCTCTTCCAGCAGCTGCTGGATCATCTGCTCCTGGGTGTCATACCGACCTTCACCGAAGTGGGTGAAACGCACCTGGCCCTTGGCATCGATCAGGTAGTGGGCAGGCCAGTACTGGTTGTCGAAGTTGCGCCAGATCGCGTAGTTGTTGTCGATTGCCACCGGGTAGGTGATGCCGTACTCCTTCACCTTGTCCTTGACGTTGTCGATGATCCGTTCGAAGCCGTACTCAGGGGTGTGCACGCCGATCACCACCAGTCCATCCTTTTCGTACTTCTTCGCCCAGTCTTTGACGTACGGCAGGGTGTGCTTGCAGTTGATGCAGTCGAAGGTCCAGAAGTCCACCAATACCACTTTGCCTTTGAGCGATTCGTTGGTCAGGGCTGGCGAATTGAGCCATTGCACAGCGCCGTTCAGCGAGGGCATGGGGCCCTGGGCATTGTCCATGGAATCGGCCTTGACCTTGCTGACGAAGTAGTCGACGACCTTGGGCACGGTTTCGAGCACGCCTTTTTCGACGCGGCTGACACCTTCGGACGAGGTATTGGCCAACAGCACGCTATCAGCGCCAGTGGAGATCACCGCCGCCCCGGCCAACACGGCGACACCGGCACCACGACGCAACCAGCCAGTGACCGGGATCGATGGTTTCAGGCGATTGACCAGGCCGCGACCGGCGAAGATCAGGACGCCCAGCGACAACGCACTGCCCAAACCGTAAGCCACCAGCAACAGGCTGGTCCCGGCGTTCGCACCCTGCAACATGGCACCGGTCAGGATGACCCCGAGGATCGGCCCGGCGCACGGTGCCCACAGCAGACCAGTGGCGACCCCGATCATCAGCGAGCCCAGCGGACCGGAAACCTTCCGGCTGTCGGGGTCCAGGCGATTGCCCAGCAACACGAACGGTCGTGCCAGCCAGTCGCCGACCCGGGCGGAAATCAGCGACAGGGCAAACAGCACCATCACGATCAGGGCCACATGGCGGCCGGCATTACTGGCCTGAATGACCCACTCGCTACTGACCACTGCCAGGCTGGCGACCAGGGCAAATGTCACGGCCATGCCGCCGAGCGTCAGCAGGATCGAGGAGCGGGTGCGGTCGGCGCCCGCGAACAGGAACGGCACGACCGGCAGAATGCACGGGCTGAGGACGGTCAATATGCCGCCCAGGAAAGCGATGAGGAACATGGGATCACCTATTACGAATCAGAGGGCGACATACATCCCCTGTGGAAGCTGGTTGCCAGCTCCCACAGTGGATCGGTGGTGTTCGGGCTTCAGCTGTTCTGGCTTTCCTGTTGCTTGCCCTGTGGCGTGTGGCTATAACCGTTTTCGGCAACCACCTGAGCTTGCGGCGTGCGGTTATATCCATCCTCGGCGAGGAACCCCTCACCGCCCTTCTGCGCCACCGGCGTCAGCTGAAAGCACGTGCTGCTGCCGCAGGCACTTTGTTCAACAGCGGCATTGGCGTGGGCCGCGGCGCCGGCGACGGAAAAGGCAATGGCGGTCAAGAATCGGCTGACGTTGTTCATGGTGTTGTTCCTCGTTTCAAATGGGCTGGGCAATGGCTGATCGCAGCACTTAGTTATCCGAGCCGCAGTTATCGGAAATCTTGCGGTAGTCCACGACGTGGGTTTTGCTCTGGGAATCGAGGTAGGTCAGTTGCGCATCCACCACACCGCAAGAAGGCGTGGCGTCCTGTTTCAGCGATACGACTTTCTGAATGTCCAGGTGTGTACCGTAGGTGTACGGTTTAGCGCTGACATCGGATTCGGCACGGGCCGACAAGGTGCAGATGTTCAGGGCGGCAAACAGGCAAGCGGCGTAGACGGCTTTGGTGTTCATGGCGGTTTTCCTCAAGGTTTCGATAGGGTCAATCGTTTGTTGGCTAGAGGCCGTTAGGCTTGCCTCGATGGAACCTATTAAAAGCTCGCGAGGTATCCCGTATGTGTCGGGAACAGGCGCGGATAAATCGGTAAGTATCTGAGCCGGCGCGGGATACAGAGCGATACAAACTCCCGGAAAATCGCTTTTTTACGTCTGTGTGTATCCACCGACAAGCCAGATACACTGCAATACAAACCCCTGCGGGCGAGCAGGAAAAGGCTCGGTAGACTGTGCGGCATTCACCCCTTACAGAGGCAAGTCCCCATGGAGCACGTCGATCACATTCTCATCGTTGATGATGACCGCGAGATCCGCGAACTGGTGGGCAACTACCTGAAGAAGAATGGCCTGCGCACCACCGTCGTCGCCGATGGCCGGCAGATGCGGACTTTTCTCGAGTCCACACCGGTGGACCTGATCGTGCTCGACATCATGATGCCGGGCGACGATGGCCTGATGCTCTGCCGCGAACTGCGCTCGGGAAAACACAAGGCCACGCCGGTGTTGATGCTCACCGCCCGCAACGATGAAACCGACCGCATCATCGGCCTTGAGATGGGCGCCGACGACTATCTGGTCAAGCCGTTCGCCGCCCGCGAATTGCTGGCGCGGATCAACGCGGTGTTGCGCCGCACACGGATGCTGCCACCCAACCTGGTGGTCACCGAAAGCAGTCGCCTGCTGGCCTTCGGGCGCTGGCAGCTGGACACCTCGGCCCGTCATCTGCTGGACGGCGACGGCACCATGGTCGCCTTGAGCGGCGCCGAATACCGTTTGCTGCGGGTGTTCCTCGATCATCCGCAGCGGGTACTCAACCGCGACCAGTTGCTCAACCTGACCCAGGGCCGTGACGCCGATCTGTTCGATCGTTCCATCGACCTGCTGGTGAGCCGCCTGCGCCAACGCTTGCTGGACGATGCCCGCGAACCGGCCTACATCAAGACCGTGCGCAGCGAGGGCTATGTATTTTCGCTGCCGGTGGAAATCGTCGGTGCGCCAGCATGAAGCTGTCGATGGGCTGGCCTCGCACCCTGGCTTCGCGGCTGTCGCTGATCTTCCTGATCGGCCTGATCCTCGCCCAGGCGCTGTCCTTTGGTGCGCAGTATTACGAGCGCTACGAAAGCGCGAAAACCACCATGCTCGGCAACCTGGAAACCGACGTCTCGACTTCCGTCGCCATCCTCGACCGTTTGCCCGCCCATGAGCGCGCCGGATGGCTCAAGCAACTGGATCGACGCAATTACCGATACCTGCTGGATGAAGGCTCGCCCGGTACCTCCATGGACATGAACATGCCCGAGGCGCCCATCGCGATGACTTCGATCAAGGATGCCATCGGCATGGAGTATCCCATGACCGTAACCGACATTCCCGGCCCGCAGAAACGCTTTCAGGTCCACCTGAAACTGTCGGATGGCAGCCCGCTGACCATCGACGTGCGGCCTTCAATGGTGCCGCTGTCGCCCTGGCTGCCCATCGTGCTGCTCGGCCAACTGGCATTGATGCTCGCCTGCACCTGGCTGGCCGTGCGCATCGCCATCCGCCCCCTTACCCGCCTTGCCGAGGCCGTGGACACCCTCGATCCCAACACCCATCCGGTGCTGCTGGACGAGAAAGGCCCGACCGAAGTGGCCCATGCCGCCAGGGCTTTCAATGCCATGCAGGCGCGCATCGCCGCCTACCTGAAGGAGCGCATGCAGCTGTTGGCCGCGATTTCCCATGACCTGCAAACGCCGATCACCCGGATGAAACTGCGCGCCGAGTTCATGGATGACTGCGTCGAAAAAGACAAACTGTGGAACGACCTCAGCGAAATGGAACACCTGGTGCGCGAAGGCGTGGCCTATGCCCGCAGCGTTCATGGCGCCACCGAAGAGAGTCGTCGCACCGACCTGGACTCGTTCCTCGACAGCCTGGTGTTCGACTATCAGGACGTGGGCAAGCAAGTGCAGTTGAGCGGCAAGAGCACAACGGTCATCGACACCCGCCCCCACGCCTTGCGCCGGGTACTGGTGAACCTCACCGACAACGCCCTGAAGTTCGCCGGCGCCGCCGAATTGCTGGTCGAAAAAAACGCCGACGGCAGCGTCTCGGTGAAAGTCATGGACCGTGGCCCAGGCATCGCTGAAGCAGAACTGGCCCAGGTCATGGAACCGTTCTACCGCGTGGAAAACTCACGCAACCGCAGCACCGGCGGTACCGGGCTGGGTCTGGCGATCGCCCAGCAATTGGCGTTGGCGATCGGAGGATCGCTGACCTTGAGCAATCGCGAGGGTGGCGGCTTGTGTGCCGAGCTCAAGTTGCGGGGTTGATTGCCCAACACCGATGAAAACCCTGTAAAGCCGCTGAATGCATATACGCTTAGTAAAACCCCAGCGACAGGGATACCGAGTGATGGATGACAACAGAAGGCCGATCAGCGCGCGTTCCACCGGTTGGGCCAAACACATCACCAACGCGTTGGTGAAAAGAGACATCTCACCGAACCAGATCTCCGTCACCAGCATCGCCTTTGCACTCGTCGGCGCCATTGCGCTGAACATCGATAACGGTGTAGCCGGATCAATCTGCTGCGCCATCGCCATTCAATTGCGCCTGCTGTGCAATCTCTTCGACGGGATGGTGGCCATCGAAGGCGGCAAGCAATCCCCGATTGGCAGCCTGTACAACGAGTTTCCCGACCGTATCGCCGACAGTCTGCTGATCGTCGGGCTGGGTTACGCAATCTGGCAGCCGGAACTCGGCTGGTTCGCCGCCCTGGCCGCCGCGTTGACGGCGTATGTCCGGGTATTCGGTGGTGCCATCGGCCTGCAGCAGAACTTCATGGGACCGCTGGCCAAGCAGCACCGAATGGCTGTGATGACGGTCGGCCTTGTGCTCAATGCTGTCGAATTCCACCTTTACGCCAGCCACTACGTGCTGCTGCTGACACTGATCATCATTGCCATCGGCTCCGCTGCCACCTGCATCACCCGCACCCTGGCAATCTCCAGACAACTGAAGGAGGCCGGCCATGTGGATCAGTAATGCCCTGATCGCGGTACTCAGACTGCTGATCGGCGTCACCGCCCGCTGGGAAGGCCCGCCGGACCTCACCCGCCAGCGCATCTACTTCGCCAACCACAGCAGCCACATGGACACCCTGGCAATCATGGCCGCCCTGCCCCCCGAAGCGCGGGTCAATGTGAAACCGGTCGCTGCGGCGGATTACTGGGGCAAAAACCGGTTTCTTTCCTACATCTCCCAACAAGGCTTGAATGCGGTCCTGATCGAGCGCAACCCTGCGCCCGGCACCAATGTGCTGGAGCCGATTTTCGATGTCGTTCGGGCCGGTCACTCGATCATCATTTTTCCCGAAGGCACCCGCTCCAGCCAGGCCTTGCCGGGGCCATTCAAATCAGGAATCTACCGGCTCAGCGAAACCTTCCCCGATGTCGACCTGGTGCCCATTTACCTGGAAAACCTGCATCGCTCCATGCCCAAGGGCAAGCATGTGCCCCTGCCGATCATCTGCACCATCCGTATCGGCAATCCGCTTCCAAGGATTGCTGGCGAAGACAAACAGCTGTTTCTGGAGCGGGCGCGTGACGCCATCGTGAGGCTGTCGAAATGAGTCTTGAGCAAAAATTCCTGTGGTTCTTTTTCGCGATCGCCTGCTTGTTGGCGCTCGCTTCGGTGATCGGTCGAGTGCTGGCCAGGCGTGCCACGAGCGAAGGCGCAATCTCCACCATCGAAAACCTCAACCAGCGCGTGAACGCCTGGTGGGGGATGGTGATCATCTTCTTCGTTTCCTGGTTATTGGGGCCGAATGCGACGGTGGTGCTGTTCGGCTTCATTTCCCTGTTCGCCCTCAGGGAGTTCATCACCCTGACCCCGACGACACTGGGCGACCACAACGCGCTGTTCTCGGCGTTTTTTATCTTGATACCCCTGCAATACCTGCTGATCGGCAGCCACTGGTACTCGATGTTCACGCTGTTGATTCCGGTGTATGCCTTTCTGTTGTTGCCGGCGATCGCGGTGTTGAGCCAGGACACCGAGGCGTTTCTGGAAAGAACAGCCAAGATCCAGTGGGGCGTGATGATCTGCGTTTACTGCATCAGCCACGCGCCGGCCCTTTTGTTGCTGGACCTGCAAGGGTTCACCGGCCAGAACGCGCTGCTGTTGTTCTATCTGGTGTTCGTCGTGCAGTTGAGTGATGTGCTGCAGTACGTCTTCGGCAAGCTGTTGGGCAAGCACAAAGTCGCGCCGTTGGTCAGCCCTTCGAAAACCGTGGAAGGGCTGGTAGGTGGCGGGCTGTCCGCCACGCTGATCGGCGGCTGCATGTTCTGGATGACGCCGTTCAACTTCTGGCAGTCGCTGTTGATGTCGCTGGTGATCGTGGTCATGGGTTTTCTCGGTGGCCTGGTCATGTCTGCGATCAAACGCAGCCTCAGCGCCAAGGACTGGGGCACCATGATCAAGGGGCACGGCGGCATGCTCGATCGCATGGACTCGATCTGCTTCGCCGCGCCGATCTTCTTTCACCTGACCCGGTACTTCTTTTCCGTGCTGTAAACCGATGACAACCACGGCTTGTCGGTCAGATGACAAACCGCGCCACCAGCGCATTCAGATCCACCGCCAATCGCGACAGCTCATGGGTCGCGGTGCTGGTCTGGTTGGCACCGGCGGCGGACTGCGAAGCCAGATCGCGAATGTTCACCAGGTTGCGATCGACTTCGCGGGACACCTGCGCCTGCTCCTCCGAGGCACTGGCGATGACCAGATTGCGCTCATTGATCAGGTGGATCGACTGGGTGATCTGCTCCAGCGCCACACCGGCGGCGCGAGCCAATTCCAGAGTGCTTTGGGTGCGATGATTGCTTTGCTGCATCGATGCCACGGCTTCGCCGGTGCCGTTCTGGATGCCGGCGACCATCTTCTCGATCTCCTGGGTCGATTGCGCCGTGCGATGGGCCAGCGCCCGAACTTCGTCCGCCACGACAGCAAACCCCCGCCCTGCTTCGCCGGCACGGGCCGCTTCGATGGCCGCGTTGAGCGCCAACAGATTGGTTTGCTCGGCGATGGCACGGATCACATCCAGCACCTTGCCGATATCACGCCCCTGGGCCGCCAGACCTTCAATCATCAGCGAGGTGTTGTGCACGTCGTGGGTCATGGTCTGGATGGCATCGACGGTTTCCACCACACGGTCACGGCCTTCACGGGCGGCCTGGGTCGATTGATTCGATGCTTCGGAGGTCGACACCGCGTTACGCGCCACTTCTTCCACGGCGGCGGTCATTTCATTGACGGCGGTGGCGGCCTGTTCGATTTCATTGTTCTGTTGTTGCAAACCACGGGATGCGTCTTGAGTCACCGCGCTGAGTTCTTCGGCGGCCGTGCCCAGTTGTGTGGCGGAGCCGGCAATCTGTTCGATAGTTTTGCGCAGGCTGGCCTGCATCGTGGCCAGGGCGCCGAGCAACCGCGCCGGTTCGTCCTTGCCATCGACCTCGATGGTCTTCGTCAGGTTACCTTCGGCAATGGTCTGTGCAGCCAGTACGGCGCGGTTCAACGGCGTGACGATGCTGCGGGTCAACAGCCAGGCCAACAGCACGGTCAGTAACGACGCGATTACCGCTACTGCGACGATGCCGGTAATGGCACTGTCGTAATTGTCCCCGGCAACAGTCGACGCCTGCTTGGCATCGGCGTTATTGAGCGCCACCAATTTGTTCAACTGCTCGCCCATCTGATCGGTACCGTCCTTGATCCGCGTATTGATCAGCGCGCGCATTTCATCGAGTTTGTTCTGCCGCGACAGCTCCATCATCTGGTTCTGGGCTTGCATGTAGTTGTTGAGCGTGGCCTCGAACGTCTTGTACAGCTGCGCTTCTTCGGCACCGGCCGGCAGCGCGGCGTAACTGGCTTGCGCACTGCGCAGCTTGTCGATCAGCACGTTGATGCGCGTCTGGGCTTCCTGCAACGCCGCTGGATCGCGGTTGACCAAAATCCGGAACGACAGAATGCGCATGCGCAGGACGTTTTCGGTCATGTTGCCGAGAAAACCGACGCTGGGCAGTTGCGTCGCCTCCATGTCGACGGAGGCCTGGCGGATAACCGTCATGCGGTTCACCGCGAACACACCGAGCACGATGACCAGCAAGGCAATGAAGGCAAAACCCAGGAAAGCGCGAGGCGCGATATTCAGCTGACGCAAGGACATAGGACGACTCTCGGGAAAGTGTGGCGGCGAGCATCCTTGCGTGATCACTGAAATGGCGGGCATGGGCGCACGCTTCTTCAGACAGGCGCCATTGTTGTAATGAATTCATGTACGCCTGTTGGTTGTATCGGCCAGGCTTGAGGATTATTGCGGGGGGTTCAGCAAATAAATTTCAAAGAGTCAGTACTGTTTCAGCGGTGAGACACCTGGCACGCAAGTACCCATTTTCACGCAGCACCACCCCCCCTGCAGGAGCGAGCCTGCTCGCGATAGCGGTGAGTCAGTCACATCATTTCTGATTGAAAGACCGCCATCGCGAGCAGGCTCGCTCCTACAGGGGATGTGTGGTGGTTTGGAGATTGGCGCCGGTCAGAGGTTCACGCCCACCACGGATTGTTCATGCAACTGCTGCAACAACGCCAGGCCGTTATCAAAGAACTCTGATGAGCCGGTCATTCCCGCCTCGTGCGCCAATGCCAGCAACTGCGCCCGTCCGGTCAGCCCGGGAAATTCCTCGATGCGCTGCAACAGTCGAAACGCCAACGGGCTCAACCCGGAGAATTTCACGCTGAAATCCGGGTCTCGACGAACCAACAGCAACGTCGGCTGATCCGGCGCCACATCGGGCTGGAAATCCGGTCCCACCCTCTGCACCGGCCAGGCATACGCCAGTGGCCACGCCAAGGGTGAAACCTGCAACGGACGATCCAGCAACGACTCGCTATCGCCGGATGACAGTGGCTCAGCCTCTGACTGCTGCAGCGCCATCTCAACCCACTCGTAGTGCGCAAGTTCCACCATGAACGGCGGCCACGCCCCACTGGCCAATGCCTCAGGCTCTGACGCGAGAAACTCGACGAACTCTTGCGCGATCTCACCGAATTTCGGCGTGTGGGCACGGTAGTCGCGCAGGAAGATTCGCACCAGCGCCCGCCACTGTTGGTCACCGAGGATCTTCACCAGCACCGGGAAAGTACCGCTGATCAGCGACGACAGGTTGGCGAACACCAGATCGCGATAAACCTGCGCCCGTGCCGGGTCCATCTCGGGGGGTGGCGCGCAGTGGTCGGGGTCGCGCAGGTACAGGCCCATGCTGTTTTGCTGTTGGTGCAGCGAACGCTTAGCCACGGTTCACCTCCTCGGCCTGTAAACGGCGGATGGTGTCCAGTTCGGCAACCAGTTCGGAAAACGCCGGGAAGTTGAAGTCCCGTTCCAGCAGCGTCGGTTGCGCACCGAAACGTGCATAGGCCTCGGCCAGCAGCGACCAGACCGCAGGTTTGACCGAGGCGCCATGGGTGTCGATTTTCAAGGTGTCGGATTCATCGAAGTGCCCGGCGATGTGCATGGCCACCACGCGGTTGGCATCGATGCCGGCCAGGAAGGTACGCGGATCGAAGCCGTGGTTGATCGAATTGACGTAGACGTTGTTGACGTCCAGCAACAGGTCGCAATCGGCTTCGCGCAGCACGGCGTTGGTGAACGTGACTTCATCCATGTCCTGCTGCGGCGCGGCGTAGTACGAGACGTTTTCCACAGCCAGGCGTCGACCGAGAATGTCCTGGGCCTGGCGGATGCGCGCAGCGACGTGATGCACCGCCTCTTCGGTAAACGGCAGCGGCAACAGGTCATAAAGATGACCGTCATCGCTGCAGTAACTCAGGTGCTCGCTGTACAGCGGCACGTTGTAGTGATCGAGAAAAACCCGCACCTCTTGCAGAAACCCGACATCCAGCGGCGACGGCCCGCCCAGCGACAGCGACAAGCCGTGACAGGACAACGGATAACGCTCGGCCAGGCTTCGCAACGCCGCGCCATGGGCGCCGCCGATACCGATCCAGTTTTCCGGAGCGACTTCAAGAAAGTCGAAATGACCGGCTGGGGCAGCCTGAAGGTCTTTCATTAAACCGCGACGCAAGCCGAGCCCGGCGCTGGCCTTGGCGGAAGTGAGGGGGGTCTGCATGGTGTCGATCTCAAGGTTGTCAGAACGTAAGCACAGTTAATCGAAGCGGTGTATCGGAACTGTGTTGCGTGCCGACGGAAAACGGCAGGACTTGTATCGTCAGCAGGCCTGTACACACTGTGGTACAGGCCCGCCGCCCGGCATTACGCCAGGTCGTACTTCTCGCGCACCAGATGACCGATGCCGATGCGATCCAGCACGGCCATCGGGCACAGGAACGTCACGCGCACGGTGCCCGGCAAGCGACTGATATCGATGGAACCGGTAATGGTGGCGCGGTTGAGCACTTCGTCATAAGGCAGGCCGGTGACGGAAGCGGCGCGCTGCAAGCCATTCTCCACGGCCAGGTTGAGGTTTTCGCCACTGCCGATGAAGGTGATCGGACCGCTCTGCTCGATCTCCTGCTGGCCCCAACGTTCACCTAACGCCCGGACTTTGGCCTGCTGTTCGGCGTTCATTGGTCGCGCCATCGGCGGCAGGTCATCGAGGTTTTGCAGAAGGATCGGCCCATCCAGGGTCAGGTTCTTCACCACCTGCACCACCACTTCGGTTTCCCCGGAGCAATCGGTGGCATGCCCGGCGATCTCGCCATTGCCCTGCTGAGCGTGCATGTCCCCCATGTACACCCCGGCACCCGGCACTTTCACCGGGCAGATCAACACGCAGCCTTCGCGGATCGAATTGGTGTCCATGTGGCCGTCGGTCTTGGCCGCGTGCAGTTCTTCGCGGGTCATGCCGAAACGGTGCGGTGCATTGATCAGGTATTGGCCGAAATCAGCGCAGTTGTGCGAATCGGGAATGTCACGGGACGGCATCGTGCCGATGTTGCCGAGGAACGGCCGCATGTGCGCCGCGACGCCCGGAATATCGGCACGGGCCAGGGACAGGATCGAGTGCTGCGCAGCGAACTCCGGCAGTGCCGACATTTCGCTGGCGTTGCCGGCCAGTTGATTGGCGATGTCCTGATTGACCGTGAGGCTGACCTGGTTCTGCGCATCGAACACGATCACATAGCCGTGGCTGAAGCGAAACGCGCTGACTTCAGCGCCGCAGTTGTTGCAACGAATCGCGTCTTCGCCAATGCCATCGACATGGCTGGCCGGATGTTCGGTGCCGCATTTGGAGCAGAATTTGGCGACGAACGGATCGCCGTTGTAGCGCCCCTCAACGAACTTCATCACGCCGGAGGATGTAGCCAGCGACGTCACGCGCATGCTTTTGATCTTGATCGCCACGGCATCGCCGATCTGTGCACCGACGATGGCGACCGGTTGTGTCACTTCATGGCCACCCTCGAAGGCCGGCGTGATCATCGGTCCCCAACAGCCCGGCGGCGTGCCGGTGATCAGGGTGCCACCGTCAGCCAGCGGCCCGAGCATCGGCTGGCTCGGGCCGATAATGCCGTTGGTGTAGTGATCGACCCGCAGGCGATCGACCGGTGTGGCGTTGAGTTTGGATTCAGGCACACGTGTTGTCATTGTGGTCCCCTTGACCGCATCAGGCGCGGAACAGAGTCAGGAGCGAACGGCCGCGGGTGAATGCGGCCAGGGAAAGTGGCTCAACAGTTCAGCGCAGGTTTGTATCTGGTCTGTGTTCGGTGGGGGTCTGCAATTGCGCGGGACTGTATCGAGAGGCCGTTTGGATACAGTGGGATACATGAGATCGCCGCAAAACCCTGTGGGAGCGGGCTTGCCCGCGATGAGGCCGGCACCTATTGCATTTTCGGCGGCTGACACACCGCAATCGCGGGCAAGCCCGCTCCCACAGGGCTCAGTGCAAAGCCATAGAGCACTTTCGTCGCTCCAACCCGCGGTATACGGCCTGCGAACTAAACTTAATGCACCACAGGACCTGCTTGATGTCCTGTTCATTCCCACGACCACCGCCCGGACCAACAACGCTTCCGGACTGTGATCCTGTCAAAGGAGCACACGTGATGGACGAGGCCAGACTCAACGATTTCATGGGCAAACTGGTGAATGACATGGGTGGCGCGGCGATGCTCGCCAACGTCATTCTCGGCGAAGAGCTGGGCCTGTACCGGGCCATGGCCGACAGCCAGCTGATCAGCCCCGAAACCCTCGCCGACAAGACCGGCTGCAACCCCCGCCTGGTGCGCGAATGGCTCAGCGCCCATGCCGCCTCCGGCTATATGGAACACAGCGACGGCCAATTCCGCCTGCCTGAGGAACAGGCTTTGGCCCTGGCCATCGAAGACTCGCCGGTGTACATCGCTGGCGGCATCGGCGTGGTCGCGTCGTTTTTTCATGACAAGGACAAATTGATCAAAGCGATGCGCGGTGACGGCGCCCTGCCCTGGGGCGATCACCATCCGTGCATGTTCAGCGGCACCGAACGGTTCTTCCGTCCCGGCTATAAAGCTCACCTGATCGCCGAATGGCTGCCGGCCCTTGAAGGCGTTGTCGCCAAACTGGAGCAAGGCGCCAAAGTCGCGGACGTCGGTTGCGGCCATGGCGCGTCGACGGTGATCATGGCTCAGGCGTTTCCGAATTCGCGATTCGTCGGTTTCGACTACCACGCGCCCTCCGTGACCGTGGCCACCCAGCGCGCCGAAGAAGGCGGCGTGTCCGGCCGCGCGCGGTTCTTCCAGGGCACGGCGAAAAGCTACCCCGGCGACGACTACGACCTGATCTGCTACTTCGACTGCCTGCATGACATGGGTGACCCCGTAGGCGCGGCGAAGCACGCCTATCAGTCATTGAAACCGGACGGCACGGTGCTGCTGGTAGAGCCGTTCGCCAATGACGCGCTCGATGACAACATCAACCCGGTCGGCCGGTTGTTCTATGCAGCCTCGACCTTTATCTGCACTCCCAACTCATTGTCCCAGGAGGTCGGGCTCGGGCTCGGTGCGCAAGCGGGTGAAGCGCGGTTGCGCAAGGTCTTCACCGAGGCCGGGTTCTCGAGTTTCCGTCGGGCTACGCAAACGCCGTTCAACCTGATTCTGGAGGCGCGCAAGTAATCTTTGCAGGAGTGAGCTTGCTCATGAGAGTGCGTCAGGTACATTGATCTCAGCTGACACAC
>NZ_RCOE01000035.1:0-15821 GCF_004321495.1 Pseudomonas sp. Sample_10 | reverse complement strand
AATTCCGAAACCCCAATTGCGAAAGCAGTTGGGGTTTTGTTTTGTCCGCAGGAAAGTTCTTACAGCAAAGCCGGGCACGTCTTCGCTGTCAGCATGTCCCGACAATGCTAAGGTTCGGCCCTAGCGTTTGTATTTTCCAAGGAAGCCTTTATGCCGGACGCAACGTCCCTCAGTGCTGGTTTTATGGTGGTTCACGGCAACCGCCTGGACGAATTACGCAGCCTGGTGGTGAGCTGGATGCGGCGCTACCCGCTGGCTCCCCTGGAAAATGAAATTGCCCTGGTGCAGAGCAACGGCATTGGGCAATGGCTGAAGCTGGCTTTGGCTGAAGACGCTGAAGATGACGATATGGGCGGCTGTGGAATCGCCGCCGCCATCGACGTGCAGTTGCCTGGCAGTTTCATGTGGCAACTCTATCGCATGGTCCTTGGACGCGACGAAATTCCGGCCAAGTCTCTGCTCGATAAATCCCCGTTGACCTGGCGTCTGATGCGCCTGCTTCCGCAGTTGATCAATGAACCTCACTTCGAACCGCTACAGCGTTTTCTGACCAACGACAATGATCTGCGTAAACGCTACCAGTTAGCCGAGCGGCTGGCTGATTTGTTCGACCAGTATCAGGTGTACCGCGCCGACTGGCTCGAAGACTGGGCGGAAGGTCGGCATCAGTTACGTAACGCAAGAGGCGAGCCCAAACCGCTGACTGCTGCCAATTGCTGGCAAGCGCAGTTGTGGCGTGCTCTGTTGCTGGATGTGGGTGAAGAGGGCATGGCGCAAAGCCGAGCCGGCGTCCATCAGCGCTTTGTGGAGCGTATCAACAGCCTCGATGTGGCCCCACCCGGGTTACCTTCACGAGTCATCGTATTCGGGATTTCTTCTCTGCCGGCCCAAGCCCTGGAAGCATTGGCGGGGCTGGCCCGTTTCAGTCAGGTTCTGCTGTGCGTTCATAATCCATGTCGCCACCATTGGGCCGACATCGTCGCCGATAAGGACTTGTTGCGGCATCAATACAAGCGCCAGGCACGCAAAAGCGGAATGCCGGTTGTCCTCGACTCCCAAACGCTTCATCAACATGCCCATCCACTCTTGGCGGCGTGGGGCAAGCAAGGACGAGACTACATCAACCTGCTGGACAGCTACGACGACCCCAACAGCTATCGTTCGGCCTTTCGTGATGGCCGCATCGATCTGTTCAGCGACAGCCAGCCGCTGAACATGCTCAATCAGTTGCAGGACGACATCCTCGAGTTACGTCCCCTGAATGAAACCCGTGAACGCTGGCCGGCTGTAGATCTGGATGCAGATCAATCCATCCGGTTTCACATCGCCCATAGCGCACAACGAGAAGTAGAGATACTGCACGATCAGTTACTGGCGCGTTTCAGTGCCGATCCACAATTGCGCCCTCGCGATGTCATTGTCATGGTCCCGGATATCGACAGTTATGCACCGCACATTCGCGCGGTGTTTGGCCAGCTGGAGCGACAAGACCCGCGATTAGTTCCGTTCACGCTTGCCGACCAGGGCCAGCGTGGCCGTGATCCATTACTGATCGCTATCGAACATTTGCTCAAGCTGCCTGACAGCCGTTTCCCGGTCAGCGAGATCCTTGATCTGCTGGATGTTCCTGCATTGCGCGCACGGTTTGGAGTAGAGGAGCGCGATCTACCAACCTTGCACCGCTGGATCGAAGGAGCTGGCATTCGTTGGGGCATGAATGCCGAGCAACGTGCCGGTCTTGGCTTGCCGCAAGCCCTGGAGCAAAACAGTTGGCGTTTTGGTCTGCGGCGGATGTTGCTCGGGTATGCCGTCGGTAGCGCCAGTGCCTGTGAAGGCATCGAGCCCTATGACGAGATCGGCGGGCTTGATGCTGCACTCATCGGCCCGTTGGTTGCGCTGCTTGATGCGCTGGAAATTGCGCACCGGGAACTGACGCAGCCGGCATCACCCCAGCAGTGGAGTTTGCGGCTGCAGGCATTGGTGTCGTTGTTTTTCCAGGCCAGTAACGAGCACGACGACTACGTGTTGACTCAGCTTGAAGAGTTGCGTGAAGCCTGGCTCGAGAACTGCGAGGCGGTAGGCCTGCAAGACGATTTGCCGTTGACTGTCGTCCGTGAAGCCTGGCTTGCGGGGCTTGATCAAGGGCGATTGTCTCAACGCTTTCTGGCCGGTGCTGTCAACTTCTGCACCTTGATGCCCATGCGGGCGATCCCTTTCAAATTGGTCTGCTTGCTGGGTATGAATGACGGTGATTATCCGCGTGCACAACCGCCGCTGGACTTTGACCTGATGGGAAGTGATTACCGCCCCGGCGATCGCTCGCGCCGCGAAGACGACCGCTACCTGCTGCTGGAGGCGCTGTTGTCGGCCCGTGATCAGCTTTATATCAGTTGGGTCGGCCGCAGCATTCGCGACAACAGCGAGCGCCCAGCGTCGGTACTGATTGGTCAGTTGCGTGATCACCTGGCGAGCGGTTGGCGACTGGCCCAGGATAGTGAAGACCTGCTCGAAGCGATCACGCAGGAACACCCTCTACAACCTTTCAGCGCCCGCTATTTTCATGAGGGCGATGAGCTGTTCAGTTACGCCAGCGAATGGCAGGTGCTGCATAAATTCGCGGAACAATCGGCTGATATCGAGCGGCTTGATGCCCACGTGCAAGATGAACCACTCAGTCTCGGTCAACTGCAGGATTTCCTGCGCAACCCTGTGCGACATTTTTTCAGTCAGCGGTTGAAGGTGTTCTTTGAGTCGGCCCAAGTGCCTTTGGCGGATGAGGAACCATTTGTCCTGGATGCGTTGCAGCGATACAGCCTCAGCGACAGTTTGCTGGAAGCGGGACTGGCAGACCTGGAAAACAGCGATCAGGCGCTGGAGGTACAAGCCCGGCGTCTACAAAACGGCGGTCTGCTGCCAATGGCAGGATTCGGTGAGTGCCTTCAACGGGAATTGATCGAGCCGTTGCCGGATTTGCTGCAACGCTATCAGCAGTTGCTGACCTTGTGGCCAACGCGACTCACCAGCGCACTGCCGGTGAGCCTGGAGTTGCATGCCCTGCGTATCGAAGGTTGGCTCAGTGGCCTGCATCAACGGACTGATGGTGGTTTGCTGTCCATCACCACGATCCCCAACAGCATTGGGGCGATCAAGTCTCGTAAATGGCATCGCCTGATCCGACCCTGGGTCAATCATTTGGTCGCTTGCGCAAGTGGTTTGTCGATGACCACCGCGCTGGTGGCCAGTGATGACAGTCTGCTGCTCGCTCCAATGGATGCGGAACCCGCGCGTCGCATTCTGGGGGACTTGTTGTTGGCCTGGCAGTCAGGCATGCGTCAGCCACTTCCTGTGGCAGTGAAAACAGCCTTTGCCTGGCTGGGTCAGAGTGACCCGGTCAAAGCCGAAGCCGCAGCGCGCAAGGCCTATGAAGGTGACGGCGTGAACACTGATGGGGAACGCCGTGAAAGTGTGGCGCTGGTTCGTCAGTTCGCCGACTACGACGCGCTGGTCGCCGATGAGACGTTTACCGATTGGTGTGACGCGCTTTATCGACCGTTGCTTGAGGCGCCTTGGCGTTCCTTGTCCACCGAGGAGGGGCGCTCATGAGTACCCAGACACCGCTCGCCCTCGCGTTCCCGCTACGCGGCAGTCAGTTGATCGAAGCCAGCGCCGGGACCGGCAAGACGTTCACTATTTCTGCGCTTTACCTGCGCCTGGTTCTTGGCCATGGCGTGGAGTCCAACGGGTTTGGACGTGAGCTTTTACCTCCGCAAATCCTCGTTGTGACCTTTACCGATGCCGCCACCAAAGAGTTGCGTGAGCGCATTCGAACCCGGTTGGCGCAAGCCGCTCGATTTTTCCGCGATGAAACACCGTCGCCCGACAGCCTGATTGCCGAGTTGCGTGACCAGTATCCGCCAGAGCAGTGGTCCGGTTGCGCAAATCGCCTGGACATTGCCGCCCAATGGATGGATGAAGCCGCGGTCTCGACCATTCACAGCTGGTGTCAGCGCATGTTGCGTGAACACGCATTCGACAGCGGCAGTCTTTTTACTCAAACACTGGAAACCGATCACAGCGACCTGTTGGGCGAAGTGTTGCGTGACTATTGGCGATTGTTTTGCTACCCGATGCAGGGCGATGCGCTGAACTGGGTACGCGCCAACTGGGGCGGGCCAGCCGCTTTGCTACCGCAGGTTCGTGGACTGTTTGCCAGCGAGCGCGACAACGTCGAAGGCAAGGCTCCCGCCGAGTTGATTACCGAGTGTTTGCAAGAGCGCCGGGCTGCGTTGGTCGAACTCAAGCTGCCCTGGCGTCAGTGGGCCGACGAGCTACTGATGATTTGCCACGAAGGGGTTGTCAGCAAAAGTGTCGACGGCCGCAAGATGCAGGCACGTTATTTCGAACCCTGGTTCGAAAAGATCAAAGCCTGGGCCGACGATGAAACCCTTGAGCAACTGGACATCGGCACCGGTTTCACTCGACTGACCCCCGAAGGTATGGCCGAGGCCTGGAAAAAAGGTGAGGTCCCCAATCATCCGGGGCTGGACGCCATGCCCGGGTTGAAAGCCTGTCTCGACAACTTGCCGACGCCAGATGCCGCTGTGCTGCAACACGCCGCCCATTGGGTCGGCACGCGGTTCGAGGAGGAAAAGCGTCGCCGCGCGGAAATGGGCTTTGACGACATGTTGCTGCGCCTCGATGCGGCGTTGCAGTCAGATGGCGGTGAACGGTTGGCGACCCTGATCCGGGAACAGTTCCCCGTGGCGTTGATCGACGAATTCCAGGACACGGACCCGGTGCAGTACCGGATTTTCGAGCGCATCTATCGTATTGAAGACAATAGTCCCGACAGCGGGCTGTTCCTGATTGGTGACCCGAAACAGGCGATCTATGCATTCCGTGGCGCGGATATCTACACCTATCTTCGCGCGCGACAGGCAACCACCGGACGCCTGCATACCCTGGGCACCAACTTCCGCTCCAGCCATGGCATGGTCCGCGCAGTGAACCATGTGTTCGACTGTGCCGAGTCGCGCGAATCGGGGCGTGGGGCATTTCTGTTCCGTGAAGGCAATGGTGAAAATCCGGTGCCGTTCCAGCCTGTGGCATCGCAGGGGCGCAAGGAAGTTCTGCAGAGCAATGGGCAAACCGTCCCGGCGCTGAACATCTGGCAGTTGTCCGCCGAGCAACCGTTGTCTGGTGCTGTTTACCGTCAACAACTGGCCGCCGCGTGCGCCAGTGAAATCACCGCCTTGCTCAATGGCGGGCAACAGGGGCGTGTAGGCTTCGCACGTGACGATCGGGATCTGGTAGGGCTGATGCCTGCGGACATCGCCATTCTGGTGCGCGATGGCAAGGAAGCGCAGGCCGTGCGTGCCGAACTAACTGCCCGCGGTGTGCGCAGTGTCTACTTGTCGGACAAGGACTCGGTGTTCGCTGCACAGGAAGCGCATGACGTACTGACATGGCTGAAAGCCTGCGCCGAGCCCGATGTCGAACGTCCGCTGCGTGCCGCGCTGGCCAGCATCACACTCAATCTGTCATTGACGGACCTTGAGCAGTTGAACCAGGACGAACTGGCCTGGGAATCCCGGGTCATGCAGTTCCGTGGCTATCGCGAGTTGTGGCGCAAGCAGGGTGTACTGCCGATGCTGCGACGCTTGCTGCATGACTTCCGGCTTCCCCAGACGTTAATCGCCCGCAGCGACGGCGAGCGGGTGTTGACCAACCTTTTGCACCTGTCCGAATTGCTGCAACAGGCGGCCGCCGAACTGGACGGTGAGCAGGCCCTGATCCGGCACTTGTCCGAGCATCTGGCGTTGTCCGGTCAAGCCGGCGAAGAGCAGATCCTGCGCTTGGAGAGCGACGAGCAACTGGTCAAGGTCGTGACCATTCACAAGTCCAAGGGGCTTGAGTATCCCTTGGTGTTCCTGCCGTTCATTTGCTCGGCAAAACCGGTGGATGGCAGTCGACTGCCTTTGCATTACCACGATGCCACGGGCAAGGCCCAGATCACTTTGAACCCTACGCCTGAATTGATCGCCCTGGCCGACCAGGAACGCCTGGCGGAGGATTTGCGCTTGCTGTACGTCGCCCTGACCCGGGCGCAACATGCTTGCTGGTTGGGCGTGGCGGATCTCAAGCGTGGCAGTAACAACAGCTCGGTGCTGCACTTGTCGGCGCTGGGGTATCTGTTGGGCGGCGGTCGTTCATTGAGCGAATCGGCGGGCTTGAGCATCTGGTTGCGGGAGCTGCAACAAGGCTGTCCGGCAATCAGTTGCAGCGAAATGCCGGAAGCAACCAGCGAGCATTACCATCCACCGCTGAACACAGCTGCATTGCTCACACCATTGATCCCGCTACGCAAGGCGGCCGAGAACTGGTGGATCGCCTCTTACAGCGCCTTGCGCATCAGCGACATCCTGAGCGTGGGGACAGACGAAGCGCCCGAGAGTCCGCAGGCGCAGAAGCTGTTCGATGACGAACGCCTCGATCCACAGGCACCCCGGGAGATGGCGGCCGGCGGTGCCGATATTCATCGATTCCCTCGCGGCCCGAACCCGGGCACTTTCCTTCATGGTTTGCTTGAATGGGCCGGCGATGAAGGTTTTTCTGCCAATCCACAAACGGTGGAAGATGCGATTGCCCGTCGTTGCAATCGGCGTGGCTGGGAAGGCTGGATCACTACGTTGAGTGACTGGCTTGTGCATCTGCTCAAATCGCCGCTGCCCGTAGGTGCGGGAAAGGCGCCGGTGATTTTCGAGCAGTTGAGCCAGTATCAGGTCGAAATGGAATTCTGGTTTGCCAGTCACAAGGTCGATGTACTCAAGCTCGATGCGCTGGTGCGCCAGTACACGCACAACGGCGTGGCCCGAGTGGCCGCCGAGCCGGTGTTGCTCAATGGCATGTTCAAGGGTTTCATCGACCTGACGTTCGAACACGATGGCCGCTATTACGTCGCCGACTACAAATCCAACTGGCTCGGGGTCGACGACCTGGCCTATACCGAGCAGGCCATGGAGCAGTCGATTCTCGACAATCGCTACGACCTGCAATACGTGTTGTACCTGTTGGCCCTGCATCGTCAGCTCAAGGCCCGGCTGGCCGATTACGATTACGATCGGCATGTCGGCGGTGCGTTGTACATTTTCCTGCGCGGGACGCGGGCATCCAGTCGTGGCGTTTATTTTGCCCGGCCACCCAGAGAATTGATCGAGCGGCTGGACCGGATGTTTCAGGGTAAACCGGAGCCCAAGGCAGAACCCGCGTGGGAACAGGGAGTATTGTTATGAGCCGCACCTTCGCCGATTTGCTGCCCACTTCATTGGCGGCGGACAGCTTCGCGGACCTGGCGCCTCTGAATTGTGCGGACGATCTGTTGTTGCTGCTGACTCGTTGGGTCGAGCGTGGCTGGCTGCGAGCACTGGATAAAGCCTTCGTGGCCTTTCTTCATGAGTTGGCTCCGGATGATGACCCATTGGTGCTGCTGGCGGCCGCGTTGACCAGCCATCAATTGGGACACGGGCATGTTTGTCTGGACCTGTTCGAGACATTGAAAGAGCCTGACTTCGCCCTGTCGTTGCCTCCGGAAGGCGATCTTCAGAGTGGTGTGATGTTGCTGCCTTCACAGTTACTGCAAGCGCTGGATGGCGCCCATTGGTGCAAGGTTCTGGCGGCAAGCAGTCTGGTTGCATTGGCGGCCGACGAACGAGAAACCGTGCGGACACGACCGCTGGTGTTATCGGGCAAGCGTTTGTATCTGCGCCGCTATTGGGCCTATGAGCGACGTATCGACAACTCATTGCGTGAGCGCCTGGCAACGCATGAAGCCGCGCCGGATGATTTGCTTGAGCGTCTGACAGGTTTGTTCGGACCAGCCAGGCCGGGTGAGGTCATCGACTGGCAAAAACTCGCCTGCGCCCTGGCCACTCGCGGCGCTTTCAGTATCGTCACCGGTGGGCCGGGAACCGGCAAGACCACAACGGTCGTACGCTTGTTGGCGTTGCTCCAGGCTCCGGCCGTCGAGGCTGGCAAACCGTTGCGCATTCGTCTCGCCGCACCGACCGGCAAAGCCGCAGCGCGGTTGACGGAGTCCATCAGCCAGCAAGTCCGAACACTGAAAGTCACCGACGCCATTCGCGAAAAAATTCCGTCCGATGTCACCACGGTTCACCGCCTGCTCGGCAGTCGTCCGGGGACGCGACATTTTCGCCACCATGCCGGCAATCGCTTACCACTGGATGTGTTGGTGGTGGACGAAGCATCGATGATTGACCTGGAAATGATGGCTAACCTGCTCGATGCATTGCCGGCTCATGCTCGTCTGGTACTGCTGGGGGACAAGGATCAACTGGCGTCGGTGGAAGCCGGCGCAGTGCTGGGCGATCTGTGCCGTGATGCCGAGGCTGGCTGGTATAGCCCGCAGACACGCCAATGGCTGGAGGCGGTCAGTGGCGAAAATCTGGACACCAGCGGATTGCAGGAAGACACCCAGGGTACGCATCCACTCGCCCAGCAAGTGGTGATGTTGCGTCACTCGCGGCGCTTCGGCGAGGGCAGTGGTATTGGCCAGTTGGCCCGCTGGGTGAACCAGCAACAGCCTGAGGAAGCCCGCAAGCTGTTAACGGTGCGCAGCCACGACGATGTATTCAGCCTGTCTCTCAAGAATGAACAGGACCGGGCGCTGGAGCGTTTGTTGCTCGAGGGCCATGGTGAGGGCGCACAAGGCTACCGGCATTATCTGAACCTGCTGCGCAATCAGCGGCCGGCGCTTGATTGTCCATACGATGATCCGCGCTGGATCGACTGGGCCCGACAGGTCTTGCAAGCCTTCGATGCCTTTCAGTTGTTATGCGCCGTTCGCAAAGGGCCTTGGGGCGTGGAGGGGCTGAACCAGCGAGTCACTGATGCACTGCTCAAAGCGCGTTTGATCGACAGTGACCAGCAGTGGTACGAAGGCCGACCAGTCTTGATGACCCGAAATGATTATGGCCTGGGCTTGATGAACGGCGACATCGGCATTGCACTCAAGCTTCCCGAACGTGAGGGGCCGCAAGCTGGTCGACAGGTGCTTCGAGTGGCGTTTCCACGCAACGACGGCCAGGGCGGTGTGCGTTTTGTCTTGCCGAGTCGGCTCAATGACGTTGAAACCGTGTATGCCATGACTGTGCACAAGTCCCAAGGCTCCGAATTTGCCCACACTGCGTTGATTCTTCCCGACGCGCTGAACCCGGTGCTGACCAAGGAGCTGATCTATACCGGTATCACTCGCGCCAAGGACTGGTTCACATTGATCGAACCGCGCGCCGGCGTGTTTGAAGAGGCGGTGAGGCGCAAGGTCAAGCGTTTGAGTGGGCTGATGCTGGAGCTGAAAGAGAGCAGCTATACGACGGATTGAAAGCAGCGGCGCGAGGCTATGCACACTGTCCGAAGTGCCGTAATGCGCGGCCTCGCTGGCGTTACGCCGCTATGCTATCGTTGCGGCATCATCTGGTAACGATCGAAGAGTATCCCTGCATGAAGGTGGCTGTCCGGGCGACAGAGCGTATCGCTGACTGCAAAAAAGCACTGCTCGCCGGGCTTCTCAGCTTGCTGTCGGCTGCCGCTTTCGCTCAGCCGCAAACCCCGTCGAGCATGGCCGACCAGCGTGCCGAGTCAGTGACTCAGGTGGTGCTGGGAATTCTCAGTTACGCCCGTTGGCCGGTCGAGCCTGCGCAACTGCGCCTCTGTGTCGTTGGCCCCACTGAGTACACTGACGATCTGGTCAAAGGCACGACCCAGGCGACAGGTCGGCCCGTGACGGTGCAACGACTCTTGGCGGACAACCCGTCCATCGCGGGTGAATGCAATGCGGTGTACATCGGCAAACTGACCAGTGACGAACGCAGTCGGCTGTTCGCCTCGCTTACAGGGCGCCCGGTGTTAAGCATCAGCGAAAGCGATGATCAGTGCACGGTCGGCAGTCTTTTCTGTCTGCGCGTCACCGACGATCAGGTGTCTTTCGAGGTTAACCTCGACTCGGTTGCCCGCAGCGGAGTGCGTATTCATCCGAGCGTACTGCAATTGTCCCGTCGCAAACCGGCGGCGACATGAGCCTGTTCAAGCCGGGGACTCGTCCGACTCTGCGCTCGGTCATCGGTCGTGGTCATTTGATCGTCGCGCTGGTGGGTGTGGCCATGGCCAGCGTTTCACTGACGCTGCTGGGTGTTTTGGCCTTGCGGGTGTACGCCGATCACAACCTGCATTTGATCGCGCGCTCGATCAATTACACCGTGGAAGCTGCGGTGGTGTTCAATGACAAATCCGCGGCCACAGAGGCATTGGCCCTGATCGCCTCCACCGAAGAGGTAGCCGACGCCCAGGTTCTGGACATGCAGGGTCGGCTGCTTGCTCGTTGGCAGCGACCGGAAACCGGTTTGCTGTCCGACCTCGAAATGCAGTTGGCCAAGGTTTTTCTGGAAAAGCCGATCAACATGCCGATCGTTCACCAGGATCGGCAGATTGGCAGCATTGTGCTCATCGGGCATGGCGGCAGCCTGATGCGCTTCTTGCTCAGTGGTCTGGTGGGTATTGTCCTGTGCACCGCCATCAGTGCGTGGGTCGCGCTCTATCTGGCGCGTCGACAACTTCGCGGCATCATCGGCCCGTTGCGCAGCCTGGCTTCTGTTGCTCATGCTGCTCGCAGTGAGAGGGCATTCGATCGGCGCGTACCTGCCGCAACCATTGCCGAACTCGATAACCTTGGCAGCGACTTCAATGCCTTGCTCGATGAACTTGAATCCTGGCAGACCCATCTGCAGAACGAGAACGAGACCCTGGCTCACCAGGCCAGTCATGACAGTCTGACGGGCTTGCCGAACCGGGCGTTTTTCGAAGGTCGGCTGACGCGCGCGCTGCGCAATGCCAACAAGCTCGACGAGCGAGTCGCTGTGCTGTTTCTCGACAGCGACCGGTTCAAGGAAGTCAACGATAACTATGGTCATGCCGCTGGCGATGCAGTTTTGGTGGCTGTGGCCAAGCGGGTTCGCGCCCAACTGCGCGAAGATGACCTGGTGGCGCGCCTGGGAGGCGATGAGTTTGCGGTGCTGCTGACGCCACTTCACACCACCGAAGACGCTGAGCGGATTGCCGACAAGATCATTGCCAGCATGGAGGCGCCGATTCTGTTACCGGGTGATCACCAGGCACAGACCTCACTCAGTATCGGTATCGCCGTGTACCCCGATCATGGCGTTACCCCAGGTACGCTGCTCAACGCAGCGGACGAAGCGATGTACCAAGCCAAGCGCCTCGCCCGAGGCGCCCAGCACACGGCAGGGTCGGAGCACCCTGTCGCCGACGTTTAACTCAGGAGCTCGTACCGTGTTTTCATTTTTTTCCCGATCCTTTCGACTTTTTACTCTCCCGCTGATCCTGGCCGCATTGACACTGAGCGGTTGCCAGACTGCACCGCAAAAGGGCCTGACACCGGCGCAGATAGCGGTCTTGAAACAGCAGGGTTTCGAGTTGACCGATGAGGGCTGGGCATTTGGCCTGTCTGGCAAAGTGCTGTTCGGCAGTGATGTTGACAGCCTGAATCCGCAGAGCACGCAGATTGTCGAGCGCATTGGCAAGTCGCTATTGGGCGTCGGGATAGAGCGCGTAAGAGTCGATGGTCATACGGACGCATCGGGTAAAGAAGCCTACAACGAACAACTGTCCCTGCGCCGCGCAAAAAGTGTCGGAACCGTTCTGGCTGCTGCCGGCATGCAGCAGCAAAACATCCAGTTGCGCGGCCTTGGCAGCAGCGAGCCCGTGGCATCCAACGACACCGCCACCGGCCGTACTGAAAATCGACGGGTATCGATTGTGGTCAGTGCCGATTGATGACACAGGCCTCGGCCAGTCATTCGTTAAACAGCAACTCCCGCGTTTCACCCAATAACAACGGGCCATTCAGCTCCGTCACCTCACGGATGTAATCCCACAACAGGGTAATCCGCTTGAGCTTGCGCAGGTCTTCGCGGCAGTACATCCAGAATTGTCGGGTGATGTTGATCTCCTGCGGCAATACCGGCAGCAAGCGCGGATCCTGAGCGGCGAGGAAGCAGGGCAGGATCGCCAGTGATCGTCCCTGTTGCGCTGCCACGAACTGCGCGATCACGCTGGTGCTGCGCAAGTTGGCGCTGGCGCCCGGGAGCACGTTGGCCAGGTACAGCAGCTCGGAGCTGAACGCCAGGTCGTCGACGTAGCTGATAAACGAGTGCTCGGCCAGGTCGGTCGGACGGCGGATCGGCGGGTGTTTATCCAGGTATTCCTGTGTCGCGTACAGCTGCAACCGATAGTCGCAGAGTTTGCAGCAGACGTAGGGGCCGTGCTCCGGGCGTTCCAGGGCGATGACGATGTCGGCTTCGCGTTTGGACAGGCTGATGAAGTGCGGCAGCGGCAGGATGTCTACCGAGATCGCCGGGTAGGTGTCGACGAAATGGCTCAACTGCGGCGTGATGAAGAAGCTGCCAAAGCCTTCGGTACAGCCCATGCGCACATGCCCGGACAACGCCACTCCAGACCCTGAAACCTGTTCGCACGCCATGTGCAGCGTGCTTTCGATTGCCTCGGCGTATCCCAGCAAACGCTGACCTTCAGCGGTCAGGACAAAGCCACTGGTCCGGGATTTCTCGAACAGCAGAGTTCCCAATGAGGCTTCCAGAGAACTGATGCGTCGCGACACCGTGGTGTAGTCGACGGCCAGGCGCTTGGCGGCGGTACTGGCCTTGCGGGTCCGAGCCACTTCCAGGAAAAACTTGAGGTCATCCCAGTTCAGCGAGCCTAAGGACGTGATGTTTTTTTGCATGATGGACCGGCTTTTATGTGCGTTCTTATTAGAAGTTTGCACATCTATACTCCAAAAACAGCCCGATAAACAAATCGCGGCACACGCCTCATCTCAAGGCGACCTTTTCGCCTTGGCTCCCCTGATAAAAACAACGTCCAGGAGACCCACATGAACGCATCGCTCACGCCCAACGACACCACCGTACAAAAGGTCAAGCTGTTGATCGACGGCGAGTGGGTCGAATCCAAGTCCACCGAGTGGCACGACATCGTCAACCCGGCGACCCAGCAAGTCCTGGCCAAGGTGCCGTTTGCCACCGCCGAAGAAGTCGATGCCGCCATCGACGCCGCCCACCGTGCCTTTCAGACCTGGAAGCTGACACCGATCGGCGCGCGGATGCGCATCATGCTCAAGCTCCAGGCATTGATTCGCGAGCACTCCAAGCGTATCGCCGTGGTGCTGAGCGCCGAGCAGGGCAAAACCATTGCCGACGCTGAAGGCGATATTTTCCGAGGCCTGGAAGTGGTCGAGCACGCTTGTTCCATCGGCAGCCTGCAGATGGGCGAGTTCGCTGAAAACGTCGCAGGCGGTGTCGATACCTACACCCTGCGCCAACCCATCGGCGTGTGCGCCGGCATCACCCCGTTCAACTTCCCGGCGATGATTCCGCTGTGGATGTTCCCGATGGCCATCGCCTGCGGCAACACCTTCGTGCTCAAACCGTCTGAACAGGACCCGATGTCGACCATGCTGCTGGTGGAGCTGGCCATCGAAGCCGGGGTTCCGGCTGGCGTACTCAACGTCGTGCATGGCGGGAAGGACGTGGTGGACGCGCTCTGCACCCACAAAGACATCAAGGCGGTTTCCTTCGTCGGCTCGACCGCCGTCGGTACCCACGTTTACGACCTGGCCGGCAAACACGGCAAGCGTGTGCAATCGATGATGGGCGCGAAAAACCACGCTGTGGTGCTGCCGGACGCCAATCGCGAACAAGCGCTGAATGCATTGGTGGGCGCCGGTTTTGGTGCGGCCGGTCAACGCTGCATGGCCACCTCGGTGGTGGTGCTGGTGGGCGCGGCCAAGCAATGGCTGCCAGACCTCAAGGCGCTGGCGCAGAAGCTCAAGGTCAATGCCGGCAGCGAGCCGGGTACCGACGTCGGTCCGGTGATCTCGAAAAAAGCCAAGGCGCGGATTCTCGATCTCATCGAGAGCGGTATCAAGGAAGGCGCGAAGCTGGAACTGGACGGTCGCGAGATCTCGGTTGCGGGTTACGAAAAAGGCAACTTTGTCGGCCCGACCCTGTTCTCCGGCGTGACCACTGACATGCAGATCTACACCCAGGAAATCTTCGGCCCGGTGCTGGTGGTGCTGGAAGTGAACACCCTTGATGAAGCCATCGCCCTGGTCAATGCCAACCCGTTCGGTAACGGCACTGGCCTGTTCACCCAGAGCGGTGCGGCGGCGCGTAAATTCCAGACTGAAATCGATGTTGGCCAGGTCGGTATCAACATCCCGATTCCAGTGCCGGTGCCGTTCTTCAGCTTCACCGGATCGCGCGGCTCCAAGCTCGGTGACCTCGGTCCGTATGGCAAGCAAGTGGTGCAGTTCTACACTCAGACCAAGACCGTCACCAGTCGCTGGTTCGATGATGACAGCGTCAACGACGGTGTGAACACCACGATCAATTTGCGTTGAGGAGCCGGACATGAAAATCGCTTTTATCGGTCTCGGCAACATGGGTGCGCCGATGGCGCGCAACCTGATCAAGGCTGGCCATGCCTTGCGTATGGTCGACCTGAACAAAACCGTGCTGGCAGAGCTGGAGCAACTGGGCGGCAGCATCAGTGCTTCGGCCCGCGAAGCGGCTGACGGGGCGGAACTGGTGATCACCATGCTGCCGGCGGCCGTGCATGTACGCAGCGTGTGGCTGGGTGAAGACGGCGTGCTGGCCGGGATCGGCAAAGGTGTGCCGGCGGTGGATTGCAGCACTATCGATCCGCAGACCGCGCGGGACGTCGCCAGCGCCGCAGCCAAACAGGGTGTGGCCATGGCCGATGCGCCGGTTTCCGGCGGCACCGGCGGTGCGGCGGCAGGGACGCTGACCTTCATGGTTGGCGCCACCCCGGAACTGTTCGCCACCCTGCAACCGGTACTCGCTCAGATGGGCCGCAACATCGTCCATTGTGGCGAGGTCGGCACCGGGCAAATCGCTAAAATCTGCAACAACCTGCTGCTGGGAATTTCCATGGTTGGCGTCAGCGAAGCCATGGCACTTGGCGATGCCTTGGGCATCGATACCAAGGTGCTGGCGGGCATCATCAATAGCTCTACTGGCCGGTGCTGGAGTTCGGAGATGTACAACCCGTGGCCGGGCATCGTTGAAACGGCGCCTGCGTCACGTGGCTATACCGGCGGCTTTGGTGCCGAGTTGATGCTCAAGGATCTGGGGTTGGCGACGGAAGCGGCGCGACAGGCGCACCAGCCAGTGGTGCTTGGCGCGGTGGCCCAACAGTTGTATCAGGCGATGAGTCTGCGTGGGGAAGGTGGCAATGACTTCTCGGCGATCATCAACAGCTATCGCAAGCCGCAATAACGGATGCTACGAAAACTTTTGTGGCGAGGGAGCTTGCTCCCGCTGGTTCGCGCAGCGGACCCAGAATGAGGCAAATGCTCAGTTTCGGGTAAAACGTGCTTGCTGATTTCACGACTGCTTCGCAGCCGAACGGGAGCAAGCTCCCTCGCCACAGGTTTGGTGATGCCCTGCAGGTATTTTTGACCGGGAGATCACGTCGGGTGATCTCCCGGTTTTTTCCATCAGGCGAACACGAAATACTTGGCAGTACTCCCATTTCACTTATTTACGCGGACTTTTGTGGCGAGGGAGCTTGCTCCCGCTGGTTCGCGCAGCGGACCCAAAATAAGGCAAATGCGCAGTTTCAGCTAAAACGTGCCTGCTGATTTCACGACTGCTTCGCAGCCGAACGGGAGCAAGCTCCCTCGCCACAGG
>NZ_RCOE01000017.1:0-2545 GCF_004321495.1 Pseudomonas sp. Sample_10 | reverse complement strand
GCGCACTTGGCGAAGAACTCGTCCTTGCTCAGGTTTTCCGGCTTGAGGATGTTCAAGTGCAGGTTGCCGTCGCCGATGTGACCGAACCAGACGATCTCGAAATCCGGGTAGTGCTCGCCGACGATGGCATCGATTTCCTTCAGGAAGGCCGGGACTTTCGACACGGTGACCGAAATGTCGTTCTTGTACGGCGTCCAGTGGGAAATGGTTTCGGAGATGTATTCGCGCAGCTTCCACAGGTTCTGCAGCTGGGTTTCGCTCTGGCTCATCACGCCGTCCAGCACCCAGCCCTGCTCGACGCAGTGCTCGAAGGTTTCCAGGGCGTGGTTGGCCACTTCTTCAGTGGTCGCTTCGAATTCCAGCAGCGCGTAGAACGGGCAGTCGGATTCGAATGGAGCGGGTACATCACCGCGAGCCATGACTTTGGCCAGGGCCTTGTCGGAGAAAAACTCGAACGCCGTCAGGTCGAGTTTGTTCTGGAAGGCGTGCAGTACCGGCATGATCGAGTCGAAATCGGCGGTGCCGAGGACCATCGCGGTGAGGTTTTTCGGCGCACGATCCAGGCGCATGGTCGCTTCCACGACAAAACCGAGCGTGCCTTCTGCGCCGATGAACAGCTGACGCATGTCGTAGCCGGTGGCGTTCTTGATCAGGTCACGGTTCAGCTCCAGCACGTCGCCCTTGCCAGTGACGACTTTCATGCCAGCCACCCAGTTACGGGTCATGCCGTAGCGAATCACCTTGATTCCGCCGGCATTGGTGCCGATATTGCCGCCAATCTGGCTGGAACCGGAGGAGGCGAAGTCCACCGGGTAGTACAAGCCATTCTCTTCGGCGACATTCTGCAGTTGTTTAGTGACCACGCCCGGCTGACAAACGGCAGTGCGGTCGGTGAGGTTCACGTCGAGGATCTGGTTCATATAGTCGAACGACACGACCACCTCGCCATTGGCCGCCACGGCCGCGGCCGACAAACCGGTACGACCACCGGACGGCACCAGCGCCACCTTATGTTTGTTGGCCCACAGGACAATGGCCTGGACCTGCTCGGTGGTCTTCGGGAACACAATGGCGGTGGGGGCCGGGGCGAAATGCTTGGTCCAATCCTTACCGTAAGCATTCAGGGAGTCGGCATCGGTCAGCACCTTGCCAGGCTCAACCAGGGTCTTCAGCTCATCAATCAGGGCAGGATTGGTCATCGACAGAACTCTCGAACAATTCATGGTCATCCTGAGAACGCTTCACGTCGCAGGAATGAGTGTTTAGCGGGGCGCATATGCTAGCATACCGACCCCGCAGCATAGTGCCCAACGGCTATTCTGCGGCGACGGCTGTCGTGCCGTCCGGGTCAGCGTCTGCTGGCTATCTCCTGCCATTTTTCTCCGGGATACAGGTTTACGCAGATGAGCAAGACTTCTCTCGATAAGAGCAAGATCAAGTTCCTTCTTCTCGAAGGCGTCCACCAATCGGCTGTCGACGTCCTCAAGGCGGCGGGCTACACCAGCATCGAGTACCTCACAGGTTCTCTGCCGGAAGCCCAGCTCAAGGAAAAGATCGCTGATGCTCACTTCATCGGCATTCGCTCCCGTACGCAACTGACCGAAGAGATCTTCGATCACGCGAAGAAGCTCGTGGCGGTAGGGTGTTTCTGCATCGGCACCAACCAGGTCGACCTGGACGCGGCTCGCGAGCGCGGCATCGCCGTGTTCAACGCCCCGTACTCCAACACCCGTTCCGTAGCCGAGCTGGTGCTGGCCGAGGCAATCCTGTTGCTGCGCGGCATCCCGGAGAAGAACGCTTCCTGCCACCGTGGCGGCTGGATCAAGAGCGCGGCCAACTCTTTCGAGATCCGCGGCAAGAAGCTGGGCATCGTCGGCTATGGCTCGATCGGTACGCAATTGTCGGTCCTGGCCGAAGGCCTGGGCATGCAGGTGTACTTCTACGACACCATCACCAAACTGCCTTTGGGTAACGCTACTCAGGTCGGCAACCTGCACGAACTGCTGGCGATGTCCGACATCGTTTCGCTGCACGTTCCTGAAACCGCTGCCACCCAGTGGATGATGGGCGAGAAGGAAATCCGCGCCATCAAGAAGGGCGGCATCCTGATCAACGCAGCTCGCGGCACCGTTGTCGAGCTGGACCATCTGGCGGCTGCCATCAAGGACAAGCACCTGATCGGCGCGGCCATCGACGTATTCCCGGTGGAGCCACGCTCCAACGACGAAGAGTTCGAAAGCCCGCTGCGCGGCCTGGACAACGTGATCCTGACCCCGCACATCGGTGGTTCCACTGCTGAAGCCCAGGCCAATATCGGTCTGGAAGTGGCAGAGAAACTGGTCAAGTACAGCGACAACGGTACGTCGGTATCGTCGGTGAACTTCCCGGAAGTGGCCCTGCCGGCTCACCCTGGCAAACACCGCCTGCTGCACATCCACGAGAACATCCCGGGTGTGATGAGCGAGATCAACAAGGTCTTCGCCGAAAACGGCATCAACATCTCCGGTCAGTTCCTGCAGACCAACGAGAAGGTTGGCTACGTGGT
>NZ_RCOE01000105.1:0-2557 GCF_004321495.1 Pseudomonas sp. Sample_10 | reverse complement strand
CGGCCGCCGAAATTGCTGAACATCGGTTCCAGCACCTGCACCAGCTCCGGGTAGGCGTCGCACAGGTCAGGCGTGAGGTAATGGTTCATCGAGAAACTCCTGTAATAAGGGAGACAGCACGAACATCACTGATGAATCAGTCATCGAAAATGACCAGAACAGCTCAATCCGTCATATCTTAGCCGCAAGCCGATCAGAGCGAAATGCCCTTGATAGAGCGTCCAGCTTAGATTGCCGTGGCCAGAACCGCTTTTTCACCGAGCAGCGGCGTTTGCTGATCCGCCAGCCAGCGAGCCACCAATGGCCAGACTTCAACCTGTGCAGCTTTGCTGACCAGCATTTCGACGTGACCGAAATTGTCGCCGAAGCCCTGCTCGCGCCCCAGATTGATGAATTGCTTGTGTTCGCAACCCACTTGGTCGAACAGCTTGCGGCATGCCCAGGCCGGATCCTGATGATCCCCCGCCGCGCTCACCACAAGCACCGGCAGCTTCACCTCGGCGAGCCCGGCCCACCAGTCCTTGTCGGCGTCGCCGAAGCGCCCGAACAAGCCATACCAGCGCATGCTTTCCAGGGCCAGGCCAATTGGCTCGTCCTCCGGGCCGCGCTTGAGTCGTGAACCGGACAACTGAGCAAAGCGCTTGAGAATGAAGCGCCCGCCCCACTCCACGGGTGGAATCTTCAGCGGCCAGTAGGTACGGCTGACCTGGGTGCCAAAAAACGCAGCGGAGGCCACCACCGGCTCGCCGATGTATTCACCGCCCAACGCCGCCGCCAGGGTAATGCCCCCCAGCGAATGGCCGATCCAGTGCGGAACCTGACCGCTTTGCTCACGCACGAACGCGCCAATCGCGGGCAGATCGTAACGCGCATAGTCAGCGACGCGATTCTTGCGATAGTCCTGGTTGCGCCGGGACAGGCCGTGACCGCGCATTTCCGCGATCCACACATCGAAGCCCAGGCGCGCCAAATGAGCACCCAGCCCCAGGCCTTTGGGGGAGAACCAGAAGCGTCGATTGGAAAAACTGCCATGCAACAGGATGACCGGCACGCCGCGTACGGCAGGCTCATCGGCCATGCCCAAACGGGTGACAGCCAGCTCGACACTCGGGTCCGGGCTGTTGGCCGGCTTCAAGCGATACACGTCTTCGCTCAGATCGCCACGCCGTTCGGCGCTGATCAGGGCGACAGGAAATAGGTTGCTGCTGCTTTGCATAATCTCTTGCACAAAAAAGGGCGGCATCCATATGGAGCCCGCCCTACTTGAATCTCAAAAAGACCGCCCCTTGCAGGGGCACAGCTTGCTGACGATGGCGATTTTGAAGACGCCATCGCGGGCAAGCCTTGCTCCTACAGTGAGCGGTCCGTTTACACAGGATCAGGCCGAAGCTTGACCTTCCGCCAGGAAGAACCAGGTTTCCAGTACGGAGTCCGGGTTCAACGAAACGCTTTCAATACCCTGCTCCATCAGCCACTTGGCCAGGTCTGGATGGTCCGAAGGCCCCTGACCGCAGATGCCGATGTATTTGCCGGCCTTGTTGCACGCAGCAATGGCATTGGCCAGCAGCTTCTTGACCGCTGGGTTACGCTCGTCGAACAAGTGCGCAATGATCCCGGAGTCACGGTCCAGGCCCAGGGTCAGCTGGGTCAGGTCGTTGGAGCCGATGGAGAAACCGTCGAAGAATTCAAGGAATTCTTCAGCCAGGATGGCGTTGGACGGCAGCTCGCACATCATGATCACGCGCAGACCGTTGTCGCCACGGGCCAAGCCGTTTTCCGCCAACAGATCAACCACCTGGCTCGCTTCACCCAGGGTGCGGACGAACGGCACCATGATCTCGACGTTGGTCAGGCCCATCTCGTTGCGCACACGCTTGAGAGCGCGGCATTCGAGTTCGAAGCAGTCACGGAACGATTCGCTGATGTAACGCGAGGCGCCACGGAAGCCCAGCATCGGGTTCTCTTCTTCAGGCTCGTAGAGCTTGCCGCCGATCAGGTTGGCGTATTCGTTGGACTTGAAGTCCGAGAGACGCACGATGACTTTCTTTGGATAGAACGCAGCGGCCAGTGTGCTGATGCCTTCGACCAGTTTCTCGACGTAGAAGCCGACCGGATCGTTGTAGCCAGCGATACGCTTGTCGACGCTTTCCTTGATGTCTGCAGGCAGGCCGTCGTAATTCAGCAGTGCCTTGGGGTGCACGCCGATCATGCGGTTGATGATGAATTCCAGGCGGGCCAGGCCTACACCGGCGTTCGGCAGTTGTGCGAAGTCGAAGGCGCGGTCAGGGTTGCCGACGTTCATCATGATCTTGAACGGCAGCTCCGGCATGGCGTCCACGGAGTTTTTCTTGATGTCGAAGCCCAGTTCGCCTTCGAAGATGAAGCCGGTATCGCCTTCCGCGCAGGAAACGGTTACGCCCTGGCCGTCTTTCAACAGCTGGGTGGCGTTGCCGCAACCCACCACGGCCGGGATGCCCAGCTCACGGGCGATGATCGCCGCGTGGCAGGTACGGCCGCCACGGTTGGTGACGATGGCGCTGGCGCGCTTCATGACCGG
>NZ_RCOE01000232.1:0-16001 GCF_004321495.1 Pseudomonas sp. Sample_10 | reverse complement strand
CCCTTGGCGATGCGTTGTTTGAGCTGCTCGGCTTCTTCCGAGGTTTTCACCAGAATGTGGCGGGCTTGAGCTTTCATGGGGTAGATACCTTGTAACGGTGTTCACGGCGGGGCGCGCGATTATGCCCTAAGTCACTGGGGTTGGCCGATCATCGTGCGAATCTTGTTGGCCAACAGATCAATGGAGAACGGTTTGGCCACCATGTCCATGCCTTCTTCGAGAAAGCCCTGACGTTCGGCCGCCATCTGCGCATACCCGGTCATGAACAGCACTTTCAGCGCCGGACGATACTGGCGGGCGATTTCCGCCAATTGCCGACCGTTCATACCCGGCAGGCCGACATCCGTCACCAGCAGGTCGACCCGCATGTCGGACTCCAGCAAAGGCAGGGCGGATTTCGCATCTTCGGCTTCGTGTGCGTGATACCCCAGTTCCTTGAGCAGGTCTCGCACCAACATGCGCACCGCCGGGTCATCCTCGACCAACACCACGGTTTCCCCGGCAATGGCCGGTGGCGCTTCGCTGATCACCGGCGACAGCACATCTTCGGGTTCCATGACACGCAGACGCGGCAGATACAAACGCACACTGGTGCCCTGACCCGGCAGGCTGAACAGGCTGACGTGGCCGCCCGACTGTTGCGCAAAGCCATAAATCATCGATAACCCAAGCCCGGTGCCCTGACCGATGGGTTTGGTGGTGAAGAACGGATCGAACGCCTTGGCCAGGACTTTGGGGGTCATGCCGGTACCGTTGTCAGTGACGGCGATCATCAGGTAATCGCCGGCCTTGACCGGTTCCAGCGTATTGATGTCGCTGCTGTCGAGGTAGACGTTGGCGGTTTCGATACGCAGCTCACCGCCATCGGGCATGGCATCCCGAGCGTTTATGACCAGGTTGAGCAGGGCGTTTTCCAGTTGGCTGACGTCAGTGCTGACCGGCCAGGCATCTTCGGCCAGTTGCAACTTGAGTTCGATGTGATCGCCCTTGGTTCGCCGCAGCAGGTCTTCCAGGGAATGGATCAGATCGTTGGCGTTCAGCGGTTTGCGATCCAGCGACTGGCGCCTGGAAAACGCCAGCAGGCGATGGGTAAGAGCGGCGGCGCGGTTGGCCGAGGACACCGCCGCCTCGGTGAAACGGCCGATTTCTTCCGTGCGCCCTTCGGCGATGTAGCGCTGCATCAGGTCAAGGCTGCCGATGATCCCGGTGAGCATGTTGTTGAAGTCATGGGCGATGCCCCCCGTCAGCTGGCCCACCGCTTCCATCTTCTGCGCATGGCGCAAGGCGTCTTCCGCGCGTTCGCGCTCGACCATCTCGTTTTGCAGACGCTGATTGCTTTCGGCCAGTTGCCGGGTGCGGGCGGCAACGCGCTCTTCGAGGGTCTCGTTGAGGTTACGCAGGGCTTCTTCGGTCTGCTTGCGCTCGGTTTCGTCGATCACGAAGATGTAGAAACCGTTTACCGAGCCATCGGCACCGTGACGTGGCAAATAGTTCATCAGGGCATGGCGGATGCTGCCGTCACGGTGCGGCGTATTGAGGCTGAAGCAGCATGGTTTGCCGCTCAATGCCTGGGCGATGTGCTCGGCGCGCAGGGCGTAGGCCTCATCGCCCAGGACTTCCCGAACCGTGCGGCCATAGAGCTCCTGTGGTGTCAGGCCGTACCAGTCCAGATACGCGGCGTTGTTCAGGCGAAAGCGTTCCTCACGGTCGACATAGCTGATCAGAATCGGCATGGCGTTGATGATCAACTGCAACTCGGTCTGGCTCTGACGCAGGGCCTGCTCGGTATTCTTGCGTTCGGTCAGGTCCAGGGCCGCGCCGAGGAAACGGATCGGCCGGCCGTGATGGTCCTTGTAGCAACGCCCGCGGGCAAACACCCAACGCACTTGGCCATCTGGCTGCAGCAGGCGATATTCCTCGGCGTATTCGGTGCCGTGGGTGATGCAGTGCTTGATGCTGCGGGCGATCATGGCGCGGTCTTCGGGGTGGACGCCGTGCAGGTAATCGCTGATTGGCAGCTGGCCGGCCATGGCCGGATCGATACCGTGCAGTTGGGCGAAATGCGCATCGGCGATGAAGCGGTCCTCGCCGATATCCCAATCCCAGGTGCCCACCGCGTCGGTGGCAGAGAGCGCCAGTTGCAGGCGCTCCTCGGTGTCTTGCTGTGCCTTGAGGCTGGCGGCCGAGCGCTGTTCAAGTTCCAGGGCGATGCGCCGTCGCTCATTGGTTTCGATGGCGGTGACCAGAATTCCGGCGACCTGGGCATTCTCGTCGCGGATCGGGCTATAAGTCAGATCAAGCCAGAAGTCGGAATCCTTGCCGTTGCGCTGCAAGGTGAAACGCTGCTCGCTGTAGGTTCGCACCTGGCCTTGTAGGACGGCGCTGTAAATCGGGTCGGTGAAGTCCTGGAGTTCTGGCCAGATCTGGTGTGTAGGCTGTCCGAAAGCGTGCGGATGCTTGCTGCCCGCGAGCAGGGCGAAGCCGTCGTTGTAGATCTGCGTCAGCTGCGGGCCCCAGAGCAGCAACATCGGCATTGGCGAGTGAATCACGATATCCACGGCGGTTCGCAGGCTTTGCGGCCAGGTACTGGCGGCGCCGAGCGGACTGTTCGCCCAGTCCAGTCGGGCAATCAAGGCCTGGGCATCGCTGCCGGTCGGTGATGCGTTCATCAAGTTGTCCTGCACATAAGTCGGTATGGCGGCGTCTACTATTGTTACCAGACGCTGAATGACCGCAATCGGGTCATTTTCCAATTGAATGCTTCGCGGGTGCTTTTTGCCATGGAAATCGATGCGCTGTTGAAACGCCTGGCCAGCCAGGATGGCTCCGACCTTTACCTGTCCACGGGCGCGCCACCCAGCGCGCGCTTCGACGGAATTCTTACAGCGCTTGACGACCATCCCTTCAAGCCGGGAGACATTGCGGCAATTGCCGCGTCCATCATGGACGCCGAACAGCGGCTGGAGTTCGATCGTCAACTGGAGATGAACCTGGCGATCTCCCTGGCGGGGATTGGTCGCTTCCGGGTCAATATCTTCAAACAGCGTAACGACGTGTCGATGGTGGTGCGCAACGTCAAACTCGACATACCACGTTACGAAGACCTCAAGTTGCCGCCGGTACTGCTCGAGACGGTGATGCTCAAGCAAGGTTTGATGTTGTTCGTCGGCGCCACCGGTTCCGGCAAGTCTACCTCGCTGGCGGCCCTGATCGATTATCGCAACCGTCATGCCAGTGGGCATATCGTCACTATCGAAGACCCGATCGAATACGTCCACCGGCACAAGAAATCAATCATCAACCAGCGCGAGGTCGGCGTCGATACCCGCAGTTTTCACGCCGCGTTAAAAAATACCCTGCGTCAGGCGCCAGACGTGGTGCTGATCGGCGAGATTCGCGACCGCGAAACCATGGAGCACGCACTGGCATTTGCTGATACCGGGCATCTGGTGATCTCCACGCTGCATGCTCACAACGCCCATCAGGCGCTGGACCGCATCATCAACTTTTTCCCCGAGGAACGGCGTACGCAGCTGCTCCACGACCTGGGCAACAACCTCAAGGCATTCGTGTCGCAACGGTTGGTGCGCACTCGGGATGGTCAGCGACGGGCGGCGGTGGAAGTGATGCTCGGGACGCCGACCATTGGCGATTTGATCCGGCGCAATGAACTGGATGAACTTAAAAACATTATGGAAAAATCCAAAGAGTTGGGCATGCAGACCTTCGATGGCGCACTGTATGAACTGGTGGTCGAAGGTGTTATCAGCGAGAGCGAAGCATTAAAGAATGCGGACTCGTTTAATAATCTAAAGTTGCGCCTAAAACGTTATAGGGAGGGTGTTTCAATAGTAAGTGGGCCGAGTAGTGAGTGGAATTTGGAGGATTGATTTTATTGGCAGGCAGGTTCGTTATTTGAAGTTCTGAAATATTGTTTCGTAGATTTTTACTGTTTAATTAATTCCGGGTGGGTAAGGATTGATGCTCGTTTAACTAATCAGTGATTAAATCTATGAGGTTGTTTTATGTGTGACAGCTTGAAATATAAAGCCTATCAGTTGTCGGGGGCGGTTTCAGATGTGCAGTGCGAATGGTTAAAGGCCGATGCGGCAGAGCGTCAATTGGTATTGCAGCAGTTAAAAACTGTCTTCGATGAACAAGAGGACGAAGGGCCGTATGACTGGCAAGGGTATGAGTTTCCGTTGGTGACGGGGTCTTCTCTCTATGAGGTCCATATGCCAGGGCGAGTGGCATGGAATAATCTGGCTAATCATACGTCCGTGATGGATGAACTCCGCCGCCTCCGTCTCGAGAGTATGGCCTTAACACGTATTAACGCCACCGGCGTGTTGGAAATATACAGAAAAAGCACTACAACGTGGGAAGCCGTTGACCTGGAACTCATCCGGGCATCCCACAACTATCAGAAACTTCTTGTCATAGGGGATATTGCAAGCCAGGCGGGCGGGTACGTATATACAGAGGATTACACTTTTGTGGATCAATGGCTGGAGTTTCATGGGTTGGCGGTTCCCAGGAATGCGAGCGAAACCAGGAATCTGATCGCGTTGTTCGAATTTGATCCTGAAGTTGATGAACTTGGTAACTATTGGCGGCAACTTGCTGCCGATGATCCGTCATTAGTCGTATTGTCGGCTGAGCAACATGCAGCTATTCGTCAAGCTACTGCAAAGCTTATAGCTCCCGACAAAAAGCTGCTGGACAAACTGTATCGCGAAACGAGTGGCACTCTTGCAACGCACGATAACGCCGCTGAATGTATCGTTCAGTTGGTCAGGCATCCGGCGGCCCAAACCTGCGCCAGAAACCTCCTGAAGGAACTGGACTGGTTCGGTGCAACATCTGGGCAAGACGTCTCTGCACAGGATCTTGGGCAACTATTGATAACGGCTATTTTGCTGGAGCTGTATCCAGACTTCGGCAAAGCTCAAGGCAGAAAGAGTATCGGCGGGTTCGATTTGTATTCACCAACCAACGTCGAACGATCTTCGTTGAACGTGCGCAAGGAACTGGAAACCTTCCTGCACACCAAAGGCTGGGTGAATCCTGTCCTGGCGCCAATGGCATCGCACCTGCTACTGGCGGAAATTGCGCCGGAATTTCTGGTCAAGGGTGTTCCATCGTCGTTGACGATGGGCTCGGTTGCCTGGGTGGTCTTTTGCCGTGGCGTTGCGCTGGTGGAGGCGGTCACGAAAGGGGCGGCGCTTGTGCTGAGCTACGGGCAAATCATGGCCTACGTCGAACTCGAGCCTGTCAGTTCGCCCCTCTCCCGTCTGCGGGATCTGGCAATGATCGATCCGATTGTTGACTGGGCGTTGTTGAATGGTGTTATCGAGCCAACTGAGCTCACTCAAGCGGCGAAGGAAACGACGGAGCGGGCGATTGCCGCTTTCGAGGCTTACACAGAGCACTTCACCCATCTGGCCCGGGTACTGTCCAATCCGTTGCCCAGTAGAGAAGACATTGCTCGTAAAGCCTTGGAAGACGTGGCACCCGGTTGTGATTTCCTCGACAGGAAAGTTATCTATCAACGCCCTGGCCTATATGCCTCGCCCACCGCCATGTCGATGGTCGATTTGCATATGTCAGGAGACCTGGCGAGCGGTGAGTGGGATCTTCGCGCGGTTTTTCCCGATGACACCACGACAACTGACTTGCTGGCCGGTATGACCCATTACACAAGGCCAACCTTCCACGATCCCTCCGTACTCAGCATTTACAAACGTTTCCCTCTGTTGTCGTACCTGGCACCCAACAATGTCGAATTTCATCGGCAATTGCGCGGCTATCTCGGCAATTTGAATAGTGCGGTGGTCACAAACGTGAAATTGGCCCTTTCACACATGCTCCCCTTTGACCTGGAAATCTTTCTGAAAGGCAAGATTACGTTCTTTACCCTTCGCGGTGCAGCGGTAGAGATATCCTCCCGCTATATCGGCGGACCGCTTACGTATGAGACAGATTACGAAACCCAACAAGGCAAAGATGCTGTCACGGGCCGCTTTGGTGTTGTGATGTACGCCATCCACGAAAACTCGGTTGCGTGCTATGAGTTGTTTACATTCAGAGGAGAGCTACGGAAAAACGATGTCCTTGGAAACCTGATCACCTCGAAGGGAAAATGTTCGGGTCGCTCCAGGATCGATTTCAACGGCGATTTGAATGCGCAGGTGGCACCCACGCCTTTGGAAGCGTTGCCTGTCACTCTGAAGGAATACACGGAGGGGGTTGCAGTTGAGCAGCATGCGCGCAGCGACTTGGCGATTATCGAAAAGTTGGGTGAGCTCCCGGCACCAAGGTCTGTGGTAGCGCGCACGCAGAGTACTTATATGAATTTTGGCAACCCGCAGTTTGCAAGGATTGCCGAGTTCGTCGTGAGTCATCATCCGTTCCGCAAGTTTTCCGAAGTTGAAGCAATGGCCACCGTGCCGACTGCGCTTGAAAGCCAGCGCAAAATGGGCAATGAGACTGCCGATTACATCGTGAATCTGGTGGTTCCCTTTAAAAAGTGCATCGAGGATTTATCTTCTGGGGATCACAATAGGGTGGTCGACGGGATCTATGGTTGTGCCATGGACGCCATTGCCTTGGGAGGCGCCTTCGCGGGGGCGGCTGCCAAAGCGCTGAGCATTTCGTCGAAGGCCGTCTCCTTGTCGTCCAAAGCCGCCCAGTTGACCAAGCTAGCCTTCGTGACCTCCGTTTCCCTCATCAACCCGCTGGATGGTGTGCCTACGGCATTATTCGGAGCCGGGAAACTCGTCCACAAGGGAGCGCTACGCTTTAACAGGCAGGCTCAAGAGATGCTCGGGCTGGCGCAATCACAGTTACAAAAACTCAATGGCCGACACAAAACCTATGACTTGATTCGCGCAGCCAATCGCGCCGATACCACCGGACAGGGTACCTGGCGACCCCTTGGCGCAACCGGTGACACATTAACGGTGGTGGCAGCGCGTAACGCTCATCAATGGTATGCCCTTGATCGATTGGGCAAACCCTGGGGACCCAGACTGAACAACTTCATGTTTGAGTCACCTATCCAGTTGCCTCGATTCAACAAGACATTGCCCGTCAGCTATACCCGACAGTTCATTGAGCAAAGCTTGCCGCTGGCGCGTACAAAAATCGAAAACGCGATCAACGTCTTGAACAGTCTCGACCTGACGAGGGAGCGCGACGCAATCATCAAGGTGCTGATGGGAAGCAACTCGAGCGATGCATTCGAACGGTTGTTGAGCTATCTGAGATTGGTCAGGGCTGACTTTGCAGGTCTTTCCATCAGTAACATGTTTCTCGATCCGCTCAAGACCACTCACAACATCGCTGCATTGAACAAGGAGGCGTACGAACAATGGAAAGGCGCACAAGACCCATCCAACACGCAATTCATCGAAATCTATACACCCCAACTGAACAAACACTTCATCAGTTTTGGCTTCAACCATGATGTCGTGGCAGACGACTTGATTCATGAGTTGTTCCACGGTGCTTCACAGACTGACGATGTCAGCTATGCCCGCGATGCCGGACGCAACGGCGAAAGAGGGCAGTTGCTGGATGTAGCCGCGCTGCTGAACCTGGCATCGGGACGTCTGCCGGTTACGGATGAGGGCGATGCCTGTCACGCCAGTGCCAAAACCTTTGAAAATGCTGACTCGCTGGCGGTGACTACCTCGCTGCTGAGCCAGTTGTACACGGACAGAAATGCTTATGAACGCAATATGTCCATCCTGCGCGGCGCGCTGGAAGCAAACTCCGGGCGCGCGATTGACCAGCCGGTTCTGATCACTCTGAACAGTTCTCTTGCATCGAAACCTGCCAGTGGAACGCGGCCACCGGGTTCGCACATGGATTAACACGCACCCGCACGATCGTTCACGTGTCGAGTTCCGGCCGATCCCGAAACTGTTCCAGCGCTTCGGGATTGGCCAGCGCATCTGTGTTTTTCACCGCCTGCCCGTGCACTACATTCCTTACCGCCAGTTCAACCACCTTGCCGCTGATGGTGCGTGGTATATCGCTCACTGCAACAATTTTCGCCGGAACATGCCGCGGCGTGGTGTTGGCACGGATGACCCGGCGGATCTGTTGCTGCAATGCTTCGTCCAGCTCAACGCCATCAGCCAATCGCACGAACAGCACCACCCGCACGTCGTCTTGCCATTGCTGGCCGATAGCGACGCTGTCGATGACCTGCGGGACTTTCTCGACCTGACGATAGATTTCCGCTGTGCCAATGCGCACGCCACCGGGATTGAGCACCGCGTCTGAGCGACCGTGGATCATCATGCCGCCATGGGGCAGTTGTTCGGCGTAATCACCTTGCGCCCAGACTCCGGGAAACTGACTGAAATACGACGCCCTGAGCTTTGCGCCGTCGGGGTCGTGCCAGAGGCCGATGGGCATTGCCGGGAAGTGTCGGGTGCAGACCAGTTCGCCTTTTTCGCCGATCACCGGTTGGCCGTTGTCGTTCCACACTTCAACGGCCATGCCCAGGCTCTTGCCCATGTTTTCGCCGCGTCTGACCGGGCTCAACGGGTTGCCGTTGACGAAACACGAGACGATGTCCGTACCGCCGGACATGGAGGCCAGGCACACGTCAGGCTTGAAATCGCGATAGACGAAATCGTAACTCTGCGGCGAGAGTGCCGAGCCGGTGCAGAGCAAGGTTTTCAGGCTGCCAAGTTCATGGCTGTGCCTGGGTTTGACGCCGCTGCTTTCCAGGGTCGCGAGGTACTTGGGGCTGGTACCGAAGACGCTGATGCGCTCGTCGTCGATCAGGTCGATCAAACGCTCGGCATCTGGCTGGAAGGGCGAGCCGTCGTACAGCACCACGGCGCTGCCGACTGCGAGGGCCGAGACCAGCCAGTTCCACATCATCCAGCCGCACGTGGTGTAGTAGAACAGACGTTCGCCGGGGCCGAGATCGCAATGCAGGCCGTGTTCCTTGACGTGTTGCAGCAGCACGCCGCCGGTGCTGTGAATGATGCATTTGGGAACGCCGGTGGTGCCGCTGGAATACAGGATGTACAGCGGATGGGCGAAGGGCACCGGCGTGAAATCCGGTTCGCCACCGGGGAAGTAGAAGTCGTCCCACAGCGTGACGTTGGCCGTTGTATGGAAATTTTCAATGCGCGCTTCGGGCCGCGCATAAGGCACGATGACCAGTTGCTGCAAGGATGGCAGTCGTTCGAGGATCTCGTTGACCTTGGCGCTCTGGTCGATTTCTTTCCCGGCATAGCGATAACCGGCACAGGTGACCAGCACTTTGGGTTCGATCTGGCCGAAACGATCGATCACGCCTTGCGTGCCGAAGTCTGGCGAAGAACAGGACCAGATCGCGCCGAGGCTGGTGGTGGCGAGCATGGCCACCAATGTCTGCCAGGTATTGGGCATGCACGCCGTCACCCGGTCGCCCAGGCCGACACCGGCGGCGATCAAACCACTTTGAAAACCGGCGACATGTTCCGCCAGCTCGGCCCAGGTCAGTTGTTCGCGCTGGCCGTTCTCCGCCACGGCCACCACGGCCACGGCATCGTCACGACGGCGCAGCAAATGTTCGGCAAAGTTCAGGGTAGCGCCGGGAAACCACTCGGCGCTGGGCATTTGCGTGCCCTCGACCAATACTGCATCCGGCTGATCGTGAAAACGGATGTCGAAGAAATCGACGATGGCTTGCCAGAACGCTTCACGCTGATCTATGGACCACTGATGCAGGGCAGGGTAGTCGTCGATGTGCAGATGATGCCGCTGATTGACGAAGCGCCGAAAGGCGTCCATGCGGGTCTTGCCGATGCGTTCGGCGCTGGGTTGCCAGAGGATGTCGGACATGGTTTGCCTCTTCTTGTTGTCAGATCGTTCCCACGCTCTGCGTGGGAATGCCTCAACGGACGCTCCGCGTTCGGCTTCTGGGACGCGGAGCGTCCCGGGCTGCATTCCCACGCAGAGCGTGGGAACGATCATCTATAAGGGTTTAGCGGCCAATCACTGCGCCAACCACCCACCATCAATATTCCACGCCGCACCCCGCACCTGAGCCCCGGCTTCACTGCACAAGAACAGCACCAACTCGCCCAACTGCGGCGGGGTCACGAATTCCAGCGAGGGTTGCTTCTCGGCCAGCAGATCATGCTGCGCCTGCTGCGGATCGATTCCGGTCGCGGCGCGATCGTCGATCTGCTTTTGCACCAGCGGTGTCAATACCCAACCCGGGCAAATGGCATTGCAGGTAACGTTGCTGGTGGCGGTTTCCAGGGCGACCACTTTGGTCAAGCCGATCACCCCATGTTTGGCGGCAACGTAAGCGGCTTTGCCGGTTGAACCCACCAGTCCATGCACCGAAGCAATATTGATCACCCGGCCCCAACCTTTGGCGCGCATGCCCGGCAGGCTCAGGCGGGTGCTGTGAAACACCGACGACAGGTTGATCGCGATGATCGAATCCCAGCGCTCCACCGGGAACTCGTCCACCGGCGCCACGTGCTGGATGCCGGCATTGTTGACCAGAATGTCGACGCCGCCGAACTCACGCTCGGCGTAGGCAATCATGTCGGCGATCTGTTGCGGGTCGCTGACGTCGGCCGGGTGATGGCCAACCTTGCCGCCGAACTGTTCGACTTCAGCAATCACCTTGGACGCATCGCCGAAGCCATTGAGGATCAGGTTGGCGCCGGCCTTGGCCAGGCTCAGGGCGATGCCCAGGCCGATGCCGCTGGTGGAACCGGTGACCAGTGCGGTCTTGCCCGAAAGAGTCGTCATGAATACCTCACACAATGCCAGTGGCGTAGAAAGTACCGATCACCACGAAAACCGCCAGGGTCTTGATCAGCGTAATACAGAAAATATCTTTGTAAGCTTCACGGTGGGTCAGGCCGGTGACCGCGAGCAAGGTAATCACCGCGCCGTTGTGCGGCAGGGTGTCCATGCCGCCACTGGCCATCGAAGCTACACGGTGCATCACTTCCAGCGGAATATTGGCGGCGTGGGCCGCCGCGATAAACTGCTCGGACATTGCCGCGAGCGCGATGCTCATGCCGCCCGAGGCGGAGCCAGTGATACCCGCCAGCAAGGTGACGGTGATCGCTTCGTTGACCAGCGGATTGGGGATGCTCTTGAGCCAGTCGGCCAGCACCAGGAAACCCGGCAGGGAGGCGATCACCGCACCAAAGCCGTATTCCGAAGCCGTGTTCATCGCCGCCAGCAATGCACCGCCGACCGCACTTTTGCTGCCTTCGGCAAGTTTGCTGCTGATGGCTTTGTAGCCGAACGCCAACACCATGAGGATGCCGACCAGCAGCGCAGCCTGCACCGCCCAGATTGCGGTGAGTTTGGCGATTTCAGTGGTGACCGGTGTCGCCATGCCCGGCAGCGCCAGGCTGTGGGTCTTGCCGTACCACTGTGGAATCCACTGGGTGAACAGCAGGTTCATGATGCCCACGGCTAGCAGCGGCGACAGGGCGATCCACGGGTTGGGCAGCTTGATGTCGGCAGCGGTTTCCGGCTCGTTGCGCAGGTCGGTGCCATAACCTTCACCGGCACGCTGGGCCTTGTTGCGCTGGCGCTGGAGAAACAGCATGCCGGCGCAGAACACGAAAATCGTACCGATCACACCCAGCCAGGGTGCAGCCCAGGCGGTGGTGTTGAAGAACGTACTGGGGATGATGTTCTGGATCTGCGGGGTGCCGGGCAGGGCGTCCATGGTGAACGAAAACGCGCCGAGGGCGATGGTCGCCGGGATCAGGCGTTTGGGGATGTTGCTCTGACGGAACATTTCAGCGGCAAACGGATACACCGCGAATACCACCACAAACAGCGAAACACCACCGTAAGTGAGCACGGCACAAACCAGCACGATCACCAGCATCGCCTGGCGGGTGCCCAGCACGCGAATAGCCGCGGCGACAATGGAACGCGAGAAACCGGACAGCTCGATGAGCTTGCCGAACACCGCACCGAGCAGGAACACCGGGAAGTAGAGTTTGATGAAACCGACCATTTTCTCCATGAACACGCCGGTGAAGGCAGGTGCGACGGCGGAAGGGTCAGTCAGCAGGACGGCGCCGAGGGCGGCAATCGGGGCAAAAAGGATAACGCTGTAGCCACGGTAAGCAGCCACCATCAGCAGCGCGAGGGCTGCCAAGGCAATGATCACACTCATGGTGTGTCTCCTGGGATTGTTATTTTTGTGTGGTGAAATCTTGTAGAAAGGGGCTATAGCGAGTTTCGTGCCAGGTGGTTAACTAGCTGAAATATAAGGAAATATTTATCGTTGGTGCGATAGATTTACAGGAGGTGTCTCTATTTTGAGATTATTTCGACCAGGAGGGCGTTTTCGCGGGCAAGCCTCGCTCCCACAGGGACTTGGGAAATATCAGGGTTTCACCAATCCGTAGGAGCGAGGCTTGCCCGCGAAGAAGGCGGATCTACCAATTGAGATGCCTGTCTCTCTATTGAGACTCGGCAATCCCCAACGCCACCATTTTCTTGTACAACGTCGACCGCCCAAGCCCCAAATGCGCCGCGGCTTCAATCACCTTGCCGCCGCATCGCGCCAGCGTGGTTTCGATCAGTTGGCGATCGAAGCGCTCCCGTGCCGCACTGAACGTCTCATGCTCCAGCGGTTCCAGAGTCGCTGGTGCCGGGCGTTCAACGGGGGTAAACGTTCCGATGGCCGCGCGGATGTCCGTGGCCGAAAGCCGCAGGTCATCACTGAGCAAGGCGGCCCGTTCCAGGACGTTGCGCAACTCGCGAATGTTCCCCGGCCAGGCGTGTTGACCCAGCAGCTGCAGCGCTTCACTGTTGAGTTCGTGCTGGCTGCGCAGCTCTTCAAGGATGGCCTCGCTGAGCGCGGGCAGGTCGTCGAGGCGGTCGCGAAGCGGTGGCACCTGGATTGGCAGGACATTGAGGCGGTAATACAAATCCGCGCGGAAATCACCGCGCTTGATCGCGGCTTCCAGGTCGGTCGAGGTCGCAGCGATCACCCGCACATCGCTCTGGATCACTTCATTGGAACCCACCGGTTCGAATTCCTTTTCCTGCAACACCCGCAGCAGCTTGCTTTGCAACGGCAGCGGCATGTCACCGATTTCATCGAGAAACAGCGTACCGCCCTGGGCGATTTGCAGTTTGCCTGCGCGGCCCTTGCGATCAGCGCCGGTGAAGGCACCCGGTGCCGTGCCGAAGAATTCAGCTTCCAGCAACGATTCCGGGATCGCTGCGCTGTTGATACTGACAAACGCCTTGTGTGCCCGCGGCGAAGCGTTGTGGATAGCCTGCGCCAGCAACTCCTTGCCGGTGCCGGTTTCGCCAAGCAGTAACACCGGCGACTCGGTGCTGGCACTGCGCCGGGCGCGGCGTTTGACTTCAAGGCTGGCGGCGCTGGTGCCAATGAAGTGGGCGAAGTTGTATTTGGTCTGCCGCGCGCGCAACAGCGAGCGCGTGGAAGCAAGCTCTTCCTGCATGCTCATGTAGCGCTTGAGCATCGGCGACAGGCTGCGCAGTTCATCGAACAGGGCGAAACCGATTGCACCGATGACCTCGCCAGCGTCGTCATGAATCGGCAGGCGCATGACCACCAAGGGTTCCTTGGGCGTGTCCTGCATGTCGAGCAGGATCGGCCGGCCGGTGCGCACCACTTCACGCAACAGGCTGCCGGGTATCACGCTTTCGCAGGCTTTGCCGATGGCGTTCTCGGCCGATTGCAGACCGAAACGCCGGGCATAACGCTCGTTCATCCAGACAATGTTGGCGTCGCGGTCGACGATCACCGTGCCTTCACTCGATTGCTCGATAATTTCGAACAGTGAACGGATCGCCAGCAGGCGCACGCGCTGGTAGTCCTTGAGGCTTTCGGTGGTGTTCATGGGTGCTGATCCTGATTTTTCATTGCCCGATCCGGCCTAATCGCGGGCAAGCCTTGCTCCTACAGATGCCCCCCTGTAGGAGCAAGGCTTGCCCGCGATGGCCGTGACACGGTTTAACGATTGTGAATCGATTATGCCTGCCCAACGTGCGCCGCCGCCAACAGCTCCTTGGTGTACGGATGCTGTGGGGCATCGAATACGTCATGGCTGGCGCCACGTTCCACGACCTTGCCATCCTTGACCACGATCATGTCGTGCGCCAGGGCGCGGACCACTGCCAGGTCATGGCTGATAAACAGATAGGTCAAGCCATGTTTTTCCTGCAGTTGGCGGAGCAGGGCGACCACCTGTTTTTGCACGGTGCGATCCAGCGCCGAGGTCGGTTCGTCCAGCAGGATCAGCGCCGGTTTCAGCACCAGTGCCCGAGCGATTGCAATGCGCTGTCGTTGGCCGCCGGAAAATTCGTGGGGGTAGCGATGACGGCTTTGCGGGTCGAGGCCGACTTCCTGCAATGCCCGAATCACTTCGGCATTGCATTGCTCGGGACTCAGTTGGCTATGAACCTCCAGGCCCTCGCAAATGATCTGTTCAACAGACATCCGCGGGCTGAGGCTGCCGAACGGGTCCTGGAACACCACCTGCATTTTCTTGCGCCACGGCCGTAGTTGCTTCTGTGACAAACCATCGAGTGCCTCGCCCTGGAAACGGATGCTGCCTTCGGAGTCGAGCAGGCGCAGGATTGCCTGGCCCAGCGTTGACTTGCCGGATCCGGATTCGCCGACGATGCCCAGGGTTTTGCCGCGCTGGATGCTCAGGCTGATGCCGTCGACCGCCTTGAAGTAAGTCTTGCGCCGCAGCAGTCCGCCACCCACGGCAAACTGCACGCGCAGGTCGTCGACTTCCAACACATTCTCGCGCTCGTCCCTTGGCAGGGCTTCACCGTCGGGTTCGGCATTGAGCAGCATGCAACTGTAGGGATGTTTCGGCTCGGTAAAAATAGTCTCGCAGGACGCTTGCTCGACAATCTCGCCGGCCTTCATCACGCAGACGCGTTGGGCGATGCTGCGCACCAGATTGAGGTCATGGCTGATCAGCAGCAGCGACATGCCGAGCCGTCGCTGCAATGATTTGAGCAGCAGCAGAATCTTACGCTGCACGGTGACGTCGAGGGCCGTGGTGGGTTCGTCGGCGATCAACAGTTCCGGCTCGCAGGCCAGGGCCATGGCGATCATCACCCGTTGCCGCTGGCCACCGGACAATTGGTGCGGGTAGGCCTTGAGGCGTTCCTTGGGTTTCTGAATGCCCACCAGATGCAGCAACTCAAGAATCCGCGCCTGCGCCGCTTTGCCGGCCATGCCTTTATGCACGAGCAGGGTTTCGCCGATCTGTTTTTCGATACTGTGCAGCGGATTGAGCGAAGTCATCGGCTCCTGGAAAATCATCGCAATGCGGTTGCCGCGCAATTCGCGCAGTTTCTTTGCGTCCGCGCCCACCAGCTCCTGGCCTCGATAACGGATGCTGCCGGTCGTCTCGGTTCCGCATTCGGGCAGCAATTGCAGAATCGAGTGGGCGGTCACTGACTTGCCCGATCCTGACTCACCCACCAGCGCCAGGCATTCGCCCGGGTGGATATCCAGGCACAGATTGCGCACGACGGTCTGGCCGCTGAAAGCCACGCTGAGGTCTCGGATTTCGATCAGGTTGGTCATATCAACAGTCCGCTCAAGAACGCGGATCAAAGGCGTCGCGCAACGCTTCGCCAATGAACACGAGTAAAGAAAGAATCAGCGCCAGGGTAAAAAACGCGGTCAGTCCGAGCCATGGCGCTTGCAGGTTCTGCTTGCCCTGACCGATCAATTCGCCCAGGGATGCGCTGCCCGCCGGCATGCCGAAGCCAAGGAAGTCCAGCGCCGTGAGGGTTGAAATTGCGCCGGTAAGAATGAACGGCAGATAGCTCAAGGTCGCGTTCATGGCGTTGGGCAGGATGTGCCGCACGATCACCTTGCGATCGCTCAGGCCCAGTGCCCGGGCAGCCTTGACGTATTCCAGATTGCGCCCGCGCAGGAACTCGGCGCGCACCACGTCCACCAGCGCCAGCCAGGAAAACAGCGCCATGAT
>NZ_RCOE01000163.1:0-2559 GCF_004321495.1 Pseudomonas sp. Sample_10 | reverse complement strand
CTACAGGTTATCCACAGAGTGTGCCAACTGCGTCAGTACCAGCGCGCTTCACCGGGTGGGCGCTTCTTGAAGCGCTTCATGCTCCACATGTACTGGCTCGGATAAGCCCGCACATAGCGCTCGACGACCTGGCTCATGGCCGCGCAGGACTCTGCGGTGTCGGTGCTGTACATGGCCTCTGGCGCAGCTTCGAGGATCACTTTGTAACCCGAACCATCCGGCAGCCGCAGCGCATGCAGGAAAACGCCGACCGCTTTGCCGCCTGCGAGCATGTTCGGTACAAACTTGCTGGTCAGCGCCTGGGTGGCGAAGAACGGCACGAAGATCCCGGCGGATTCGGCCGGTTCCGGGTCAGCCGGAATGCCCACCGCACCACCTTTGCGCACTTCCTTGATGACGCTGAGGATGCCTTCCTTGGTCGAAGCGGCAACCTTGTTGCCCAATTGCACTCGCTGCTTTTGCAGCAATTCGTCCACCGCCTTCAATTTTGGCGGCCGATAGAAAATGATCGGCTTGCACTGGCTGCAATAGAAGTGGTTGAGCACTTCCCAGTTACCCAGATGGCTGGTGATGCCAACCACGCCCTTGCCCGACGCCAATGCGTCCTTCAAAACATCCAGCCCTTCTACCTCGCGCACCAGATCGATCGAGCGCTGGGCCGGCCAGATCCAGGCGCAGGCGCTTTCAGTCAGGGATTTGCCGATGTCTTTCAGGCTTTGGCCGACCAGCCGCTCACGTTCGGCGGGGTCCATGTCCGGAAAGCACTTGGCGAGGTTGATCCGTACGACATCGCGGGAGCGGTTCGGGGTTTTCCACATGACCCAGCCGATCGCCGAGCCCACGGCCTGCACGGCCCGCCACGGGAGCAGGGCAAACAGCCGCAGAGCGCCTACCAGCAAGGCGCCTTTAAACTTATCCACAGGTCACTCCTGATTTTGTGCTGTGCGCGAGGCGGTCATTCTAACCGCCGTTCGCCAGCATCGCGTAACGATCGCAATCCTTGGTGTGGTCCATGACCATGCCGCTGGCCTGCATCAAGGCGTAGCAAATGGTCGGCCCGACAAAGGTGAAACCGGCTTTTTTCAGGCCTTTGCTCATTTCCACGGCGGTCGGCGTCACGGCGGGGACTTCACTGCGATCCCTGAAATGGTTGATCACGGGCTTGCCTCCGACAAAGGACCAGAGAAACTCCACCGGGTCCTCCAGCGCCAGCCAGGCCTGGGCGTTGCGCCGGGCCGCATTGAGTTTGAGGCGATTGCGAATGATCCCCGGATCGAGCATCAATTCATCGATTTCCGCGTCGCTCATCTGCGCCACGCGCTGCACGTCAAAACCGAACATCACCTGTCGGTAATGCTCGCGTTTGCGCAGCACGGTGATCCAGGAAAGGCCGGCCTGGAACCCTTCGAGCAAAAGCAACTCGAACAAACCCTGCGCATCGCGTAGCGGCGTGCCCCACTCCTGATCGTGATAAGCCATGTACAGCGGATCTTCGGTACACCAAAAGCAGCGTGGCATAAGGCTCCAGGGGGCGTGCGCAGCAACGAATCGGGTATACTCCCGCTCTTTAAATCGCAGCCCAAGAAACAGGTGAATTTCGTGAGCCAGCCTACGCCAGCCGTGCGTACCTTCCAAGACTTGATCCTCGCCCTCCAGCAATACTGGGCCGAGCAAGGTTGTGTGGTACTTCAGCCCTACGATATGGAAGTAGGCGCCGGCACTTTCCACACCGCAACATTCCTGCGCGCCATTGGCCCGGAAACCTGGAACGCCGCCTACGTGCAGCCTAGCCGTCGCCCGACTGACGGCCGCTACGGCGAAAACCCGAACCGTCTGCAGCACTACTACCAGTTCCAGGTGGTCCTGAAGCCGAACCCGGACAACTTCCAGGAACTGTACCTGGGCTCCCTCAAGCACGTCGGCCTGGACCCGCTGGTCCACGACATCCGTTTCGTTGAAGACAACTGGGAATCGCCGACCCTCGGCGCCTGGGGTCTGGGCTGGGAAGTCTGGCTCAACGGCATGGAAGTGACCCAGTTCACTTACTTCCAGCAAGCGGGCGGCATCGAATGCTACCCGGTGACCGGCGAGATCACCTACGGTCTCGAACGTCTGGCCATGTACCTGCAAGGCGTGGACTCGGTCTACGACCTGGTCTGGGCTGACGGTCCGTTCGGCAAGGTGACCTACGGCGACGTGTTCCACCAGAACGAAGTGGAACAGTCGACCTACAACTTCGAACACGCCAACGTCGAGAAGCTGTTCGAGCTGTTCGATTTCTACGAAAGCGAAGCCAAGCGCCTGATCGAGCTCGACCAGCCGCTGCCGTTGCCGAGCTACGAAATGGTGTTGAAGGCTTCCCATACCTTCAACCTGCTGGATGCGCGCCGGGCCATCTCGGTGACCGCGCGTCAGCAATACATTCTGCGTGTGCGCACCCTGGCGCGTTCCGTTGCGCAAGCCTACCTGCTGGCTCGCGCCAAGCTGGGCTTCCCGATGGCGACCCCGGACCTGCGTGACGAAGTACTGGCCAAGCTGGAGGCTGCACAATGAGTGCTC
>NZ_RCOE01000235.1:0-16158 GCF_004321495.1 Pseudomonas sp. Sample_10 | reverse complement strand
GCTCTGAGAAAATGCCCGCACTTTTTTTCCGGATGCCGACATGACTGCCCTGAAGAACGACCGTTTCCTGCGCGCCCTGCTCAAGCAACCTGTTGACGTCACCCCTGTGTGGATGATGCGTCAGGCTGGTCGCTATCTGCCTGAATACCGCGCCAGCCGTGCCAAGGCCGGCGATTTCATGAGCCTGTGCATGAACCCGGCGTTCGCTTGCGAAGTCACGATGCAGCCGCTGGACCGCTATCCACAACTGGACGCGGCCATCCTGTTTTCCGACATCCTGACCATCCCTGATGCCATGGGCCAGGGCCTGTACTTCGAAACCGGCGAAGGTCCGCGCTTCAAGAAAGTCGTCAGCACCCTGGCCGACATCGAAGCCCTTCCGATCCCCGATCCACACAAAGACCTGGGCTACGTGATGGATGCGGTCAGCACCATTCGCCGGGAACTGAACGGGCGCGTTCCGCTGATCGGTTTCTCCGGCAGCCCATGGACCCTCGCCACCTATATGGTCGAAGGCGGCTCGTCGAAAGACTTCCGCAAGACCAAAGCGATGCTCTACGACAACCCGCAAGCCATGCACCTGCTGCTGGACAAGCTCGCACAGTCGGTCACCAGCTATCTCAACGGCCAGATCATGGCGGGTGCGCAAGCGGTGCAGATTTTCGACACGTGGGGCGGCAACCTGTCGGCAGCGGCGTACCAGGAGTTCTCGCTGGCCTACATGAAGAAAATCGTCAGCGGTTTGATTCGAGAGCACGAAGGGCGCAAGGTGCCAGTGATCCTGTTCACCAAGAACGGCGGTCTGTGGCTGGAAAGCATCGCCGAGGCGGGCGCCGATGCACTGGGCCTGGACTGGACCTGCGATATCGGTAACGCCCGTGCCCGTGTCGGTGACAAGGTCGCGCTGCAAGGCAACATGGACCCGACCGTGCTTTACGCCAAGCCAGAAGCGATTCGCAATGAAGTGGGCCGCATCCTCGCCAGCTACGGCAAGGGCAGTGGCCACGTGTTCAACCTGGGTCACGGCATCACGCCGGAAGTCGACCCGGAACATGCCGGCGCGTTCTTGCGCGCGGTGCATGAGTTGTCGGCGCAGTATCACGAGTAACTGTTTTAGCGGTAATTGACAGCCTGTCCGGCCTGGCGCCCGACAGGCTTTTTCATGCCCACCTTTTGCTGTTTGCTTTTGGGTCACCGCTTGTAAGAACTATGTCGTCTCGTGTCAGAGTATTAGTCGTAGAGACTGTTCCCGCGGCTAGAAGAGACTTTCCCTACATAGAAAACGCCTTCATCCAAGTAAGGTTTCAGACACTTGTTCATCCCAGAGGATGAGCAACATCGCAAACAGTGGCGCCAGCAATGTGCGCCTTAAATTTCGATAAGCAGTCTGGAATTCATTTGATGAAAAATACTTCTTACAAGGGAAGTGCGTTTGCTGCCTGCACTTCTTCAATGATCCTGTTATCGGCAATGTTGGCATCTCAAGGTGCTTTTGCTCATGGTTATCTGGAAACACCGCCGTCGCGTGCACTGGCCTGTCAGAAAGGTGTGAATACCAACTGTGGCGGCGCGCAATACGAGCCACAAAGTGTCGGTGAAACCTTCAAGGGCTTTCCCGCTGGTGTCGGTGGCGCGCCTTTGCAGGGGCCGGTCGATGGCAAGATTGCAAGCGGCGGTCACTCGAGCTTCTCCGCCCTGGACGCCCAATCAGCGACCCGTTGGCAACTGACGGAAATCAAGGACCGCACGATTGATTTCCAGTGGCGCTACACGGCCGCTCACCCAGCCACCAAACACGAATATTTCATTAGCCGAAACGGCTGGAACCCGAACGAAGCGCTCAAGCGTGCCACGTTCGAAAGCACGCCGTTCTGCACCATCGACGGCGGCAATCAGAAGCCGTCAAACAGTGACAAACACAACTGCACCATCCCTGCTGACAAATCCGGTCACCACGTCCTTTTGGCAATCTGGACCGTCGGCGACACCGACGCCGCGTTCTACAACGTGGCAGACGTGAACATCCTGGCAGAACCCGAGCTGCCGGGTGGCTGGGCTTCCGTGGGCAGCATTTCGCCTTCGACCGCGTTGCTGGTCGGGGACAAGGTCAAGGCACGTGCGTTCTCCGCCAATGGCGAGAACCCTGAATACAGTGTCGAGATTGCCATCGAGTCGGCCGATGAAGGCTCGCCCGCCAATTGGTCGTTCAAGTTGGCAGAAGCTATCAACAAGGCTCATAAACTGGTTCGCGCAGGCGTTCGCGATGAAAGCGGCAACATCGAACCGGTCAAAGGCAACAACAGCGTATACGCACAGAAAGAAAGCGGCGTGACCCGTTACGAAGTGCAATTGAAGATGGAGGAAGATACCGCGGCTCGTCTCTCGGTAGCCTCGCAACAAGCTGAGTATGTGTTGGACAAAGGCCTGGCCAAGGTCGATTTCAGCATCATGTCCAATCGCAAGATGAACGTCGAAGCGACGTTGTTCGACGCGAGCAACAAGCCGGTTGGCTCCACTTCTGCTCAAGTGGACAGCGGTGCTTCCTGGCTGGCGATTGATGTTCGCAGTAATCCTGGAGCTCATACCCTGACCCTGGTCGGCACAACCCTCGACGGTCGGACCACTCGCCAGGATACCCAGACCACGAAACTGTCCGGTGAAGGTGCAGGCGTCGACTACGACTTCGTGTTCCCGGAAGGCATCAGCGGCTACACCGCCGGGACCAAAGTGCTGCAACCCAAGACCAACGAAGTCTTTGAGTGCAAACCTTTCCCTGAGTCGGGTTATTGCAAGCAATTCAGCCCAAGCGCTAATGGTTTTGAGCCTGGCGTCGGTGCGCATTGGCACATGGCGTGGAACAAACTCTAAATCCTTTCGCATGACTTCAGGTGGCCTGTGAAGGTCGCCTGAAGTTTTTTTGAACATCGAGTTGAAAATGACGGTTTTGGGTTACTCCAGGCAACGTGTGCTGCTGCACTGGATATCGGCCATGGTCATCGTTTGGACCTTGGCATCCGGTTTCTATGCAGCCGGCATTGATGTGCCGGCGCCGATCAAGCACCGGGTGGCTTTTATCAATGTTTCATTGACCACAGTGTTCATTCCGGTTTTCTTCTGGCGTTTGTTTATTTTTGCCTGGCATCTCCAGCACATGAATGTGCTGGCTTCAGCACTCATGGAACGGCTGGTATTGCTTGCTCACGTGTTGATTTATTTCACCGTAAGTCTGGTTTTGATCACGGGTGTCCTGATGATGGACCGCCCGATCGATGTGTTCGGCTTGTTCCAGATTGCTCAGCCGCTGGACGACGCCGACCTTCTCGCGCTGTTCACCACGGTGCATGTGTGGGCGTGTGTGGTGCTTGCGGCACTGATTGCACTGCACGTGGGCGCGGTGATCGTGCACGAGGCACGCGGGCACCGGATATTGCGACGGATGTCTCTGCGATTGTGCGGCAATCGTTCTAACGAAAGGTTCGAGTGATCCGCCAGTGAAGCATTCATTGAACGTAGCGGGCCGTTTTTGCCTGCTGATGGTGCCCATTGGCTACGCGGTATTTCTGCTGTGGCAAGAGTGGCGTTTTCGTGAACATCTGGCCATGCCTCTGCCGGTTCTTGCGGCAGCGCCGTCGGCACCCTCCCAAGCGCCTTCGGATGCCACTGCCGTGGCAACCGTCATGGGGCTGATGAAAGGCACAACGTTGCTGGCCAGTGCCGAGCCACTGACCTTGCAGGCCAGTTTTGTCGTCAGCAACGGTGCGTCCAGAGCGTTGCTGGTCGATGCTCAAGGCTCGCGCATGTATCAGGTAGGCGAGCGCTTGCCGGGTGGCAGCGTGCTGCGTCGTGTCGAGGCGAATCAAGTGGTGCTGTGGAACAAGGGGCGAGAAGAGCGACTCGCACTGCTACCACCCGCCGAGCGTTTTCTGCGTCAACTCGAGTCGCCGGACGACCTGCACGACTCCGCTGTTCCCGCGCGTTATCTACACCCGTTATCCGGGCCGTCAGAGTGATCACAGTCATGAAGCTTTTCCTTGGCGTACGTCGTTTTCGCCCGCTGCTTTTGCTTGCGTTGTTGTTGAGCCTGGCCTTCCCCTGGGGACTTCAGGCAGCAGAAGAAAAATGGCAGTTGGCGATGAACAACGCCGAGCTGCGGGACATTGTCGAGGAAATTTCCAGCATTCTCGGCACTACCGTGGTGCTCGATCCCAGGGTCTCCGGGCGCGTCACGGTGATGTCCCGTCAGGCCCTCGATCGTGAGGGTGTTCGGCGCCTGTTCTACTCGGTGCTCGATGCCCATAACTTCACGGTCATCGATGAAGGCGACCGGATCCTGATCACGCCCGTGAGCGAAGCAAAAACCCGTGCCGGCACCGGTTCGGCAAAAAACACCACGGCGTCGCAATTCGTCACTCAGGTCATCGAATTGAACACCAGCAGCGCCAACGACATTGCAGGCCTGGTCAGGCCCCTGGTCTCGGTCAATGGCTACGTCGGGCCTTCGGTATCCGCCAATGCGTTGGTGATAACCGACACGGCGGCCAATGCGCAACGAATCGCCCACGTGGTGCGACAACTGGATTCCGGGCAGAGCAGCATGCACGCCGTGGTTCAGCTGCGCCACGCTCAGGTCAGCGACGTGGTGTCGGTGATGGAATCGTCACTGGGCAAGCGTAATGCCGATACCTCGATTCAGGTGTTGGCTGACACGCGAACCAACCGTCTGATCCTCATTGGTCCGCCGGCGGTTCGCCAACGCTTGACCGAGCTGGCTCGTGGTCTGGATATCCCGGCGACCGAGACCCCGGACAACGCCAGGGTGATCCGTCTGCGTCACAGTGATGCCAGGCAGCTGGCGGAAATTCTGGAAAGCATGGGCCAGGGCCGAAAAGTCGCTCCGGCCGTTGGCGCAGGCAAGGACATTGCGCCCAGTACGACATTCATGATCAAGGCCGACGAGAGCCAGAATGCGCTGGTTCTGATTGCCGAGCCGGCACAGGTCCGGACCATCGAAAGCATCGTGCGTCAGCTGGATCAGCCGCGAGCGCAGGTGCTGATCCATGCTGCCATCGTCGAGATTTCCGGCGACATTGCCGAAGCCGTTGGCGTGCAGTGGGGCTTGAACACTGGCGACGCGAAAGGCTTCATCAACTTTCCCGGCACCGACATTCCTATCGTCGGCGGGTTGAAGTTCGACGAGAAAAAATCGGCGCCGGAAGGCGCGCTGCTGCACCTGGGCAGTGATCGTTTCGGCGCGTTGATTTCAGCGCTGGCCAGCAATACCCATAGCAACCTGTTGTCCACCCCGAGCCTGTTGACCCTGGACAATCAGGAAGCGGAAATCATCGTCGGCCAGAACGTACCGTTCAAAACCGGTTCCTACGCCACCAACAGCAGTGGTGCGGACAATCCGTTCACCACGGTCGAACGCAAGGACGTCGGCATCAGCCTGAAGATCAAACCCTACATCAACGAAGGCTCGACCCTGCGCCTTGAGGTCGAGCAAGAGGTGTCGGATATCGCACCGTCGGTTTCAGGCATCGACTCTTCAGACTTGATCACCAACAAACGCGCGCTCAAGAGCACCATTCTGGCCGATGACGGTGAAATCATCGTTATTGGCGGCCTGATCCGCGACAGCGTGCGTACGCAAAAAAGCGGAGTGCCGCTACTGCGCGATATTCCATACCTGGGGGCGTTGTTTCGCTGGACCCGGGAAACGCAAACCAAAAGCAATCTGATGGTGTTCTTGCGGCCGACCATTGTGCGCAGTACAGAAGACCTCAGCGATGTCAGCCAGCGACGCTACAACGCACTGCGGGACTTGAGTCAGCCAGGGGCGCGGGAAAACAACTCGTTGCTGCTGCCAGCGGATGCGCGTCAGTTGTTTGAGCCGGTTTCCAATGCGCCGGTGTTCGACCTGCGCCAGTCGGCGCCACCGGCGCCATGAGCCGCTCGATGGAGGGTGCAGAGTCGTTGCCCTTTGGTTTCGCCCGGCGTTTCGGCGTGCTGTTGGTGTGGGAGGAAGGCGAGCCCAGCATTGTGCTGCGCAGTGATACACCGCTGACCGCCCTGACCGAAGTCCGTCGGCGCTGTGCTCGGGACCTTCCGATGCGGCTGTTGCCTGCTGATGAATTTGCGACTCGGCTGGCGACGGCATACCGCGAAGGCCAGAGCGCTGCCGAGCAAGTCGCTCAAGGGTTGGACGAAGAACTGGACCTGCTGAGTCTGGCGGACCAGGTACCGCAAACCGCCGACCTGCTTGAACAACAGGGTGATGCGCCGGTCATCCGCCTGATCAACGCGTTGCTCAGTGAAGCGGTACGCGAGCATGCCTCGGATGTGCATCTGGAAACCTTCGAGCAGTACCTTTGCGTGCGTATGCGCGTCGACGGGCAGCTGCGGGAAATGCTTCGGCCACGGCGGGAACTGGCGACGCTGCTGGTGTCGCGGATCAAGGTCATGGCGCGGCTGGATATTGCCGAAAAGCGGGTGCCGCAGGATGGCCGAATAGCCCTGCGACTGGCCGGGCATGAAGTGGATGTGCGGGTTTCGACGTTGCCCTCAGCCCACGGTGAGCGGGTAGTCTTGCGCCTGCTCGACAAACAGGCCGGGCGCCTGGAGTTGTCGCGACTGGGGATGCCGGATGACATCCTCTTGGCGTTGCAGCAATTGCTGAGTAAACCCCACGGGATTTTGCTGGTGACCGGGCCTACCGGTTCGGGCAAAACCACCAGCCTGTACGCTGCGTTGAGCAGCCTGAACGACCAGACTCGCAACATCCTGACGGTCGAGGATCCCATCGAATACCACCTGCCCGGCGTCGGGCAGATGCCAGTCAATCCGAAAGTCGACATGACCTTCGCCCGGGGGTTGCGGGCGATTCTGCGCCAGGACCCGGACGTGGTGATGGTCGGTGAAATCCGCGACCGCGGAACGGCGGAAATTGCCGTGCAGGCTTCGCTGACCGGTCATCTGGTGCTGTCGACGTTGCACACCAACAGCGCGGTCGGTGCCGTGACGCGTCTGGTGGACATGGGGGTGGATGCCTATCTGTTGGCCTCGTCACTGGTGGGGGTTTTGGCCCAACGGTTGCTGCGAACGTTGTGCCCGCATTGCAAGGCGCCGTACGGCGCTGATGCGGCGGCTTGCCAGCGACTGGGGCTGGGCAGGGCGACGACGTTGCAACTGTTCAGGGCCGTGGGCTGTGAACAATGTCAGCACGGTTATCGCGGGCGGATCGGCATCTATGAATTGATCAGCGTGACGCCGGCAATCTCGACGCTGATTCATCAGGGTGCCAGCGAGCAGGCATTGACCGACGAAGCTCGCAAGGGAGCGCGCAGCCTGTTTCAGGATGGCCGACAGCGGGTGATCGACGGCCAAACCAGCCTCGACGAGTTGCTGCGCGTGACTCGGGAGGACTAGGACGTGCCGACCTTCGATTACCGCGCAGATGATGCTCAGGGCCGTCGCTGCAAAGGGCGGCTGGAGGCCGATAGCCCTCGCCACGCCCGGCAACTGTTACGTGCGCGCGGGCTGTGGCCCCGCGACGTGAGTGAGATCCGGACTGCTGGCGGCATGAATTCCACACCGGGCGCTGGGCGGCTGAGTGCCGCCGATCTGGCACTGCTGACATTGCAGTTGTCGACATTGGTTCAGGCGGGTTTGCCTCTGGAAGAAGCCCTCGAGGCCGTTGCGAAACAAAGTGCCAGACGTCGGATTGCCGGGCTGCTGTCAGCCGTCAGAAGCCGGGTGATGGAGGGCCATGCACTGGCCGCGGCGCTGGCGCAATTTCCCAAGGCATTCCCTGAATTGTTCCGCGCCACCGTGGCGGCCGGTGAACGTTCGGGCCATTTGGGGCATGTGCTGGAGCAACTGGCGGCGTACACCCAGGCCCGCCAGGCGTCGCGACAAAAAATTCAGATGGCCCTGGTGTACCCGTTGATCCTGATGCTCGCCAGCGTTGTCATCGTCGGCTTTCTGCTGGGTTACGTGGTGCCGGACGTGGTGAAAATCTTCGTCGACAGCGGGCAACCCTTACCCTGGCTGACCCGGGCCTTGATCAGTGTCAGTAACGGGCTGCGCAGCCATGGCCTGTGGCTGTTTGGCGCGCTGGCGATGGTGGGCGGCCTTTGGCGCTGGAGTCTGCGTCAGCCGCTCTGGCGGATGCGTTGGCATCGGTTGGTCTTGAATCTGCCGATCGCCGGTCAATTGCTGCGGGAAATGGAAGCCGCACGGTTCGCCAGCACCCTGGCAATTCTCGGTAAAAGCGCGGTTCCCCTGGTCGACGCACTGGAAATCGCCGCCGCTGTGATCGGCAACCTGAGCATTCGCGCGCGCATGGCCGATGTCGCCCGTGCGGTCCGCGAAGGCGGCACCCTGACCCGTGGCCTGGAAATCAGCGGCGATATCCCGCCGATGATGCTGCACATGATCGCCAGTGGCGAACGGGCCGGCGAACTCGACCGCATGCTCAGCCGCGCCGCCGAACAACAGGAAAGCAGCCTCGCCGCGCGGATCGCGCTGGTGGTGAGTCTATTCGAGCCCGCGATGCTGGTGCTGATGGGCGGCGTGGTGCTGCTGATCGTGCTGGCGATTCTGCTTCCGATACTCAGCCTCAACCAATTGGTGAATTGATCCATGAACGCTTTACGTCGCAGTCCTTTGCAACGCGGTTTTACCCTCATCGAAATCATGGTGGTGGTGGTCATCATCGGCATTCTGGGGGCCATTGTGGTACCGCAGTTCATGAGCCGTCCCGATCAGGCCAAAGTCACCGCCGCCAAAGTCGACATCCAGGCCATCGCCACTGCCCTGGAGATGTATCGCCTCGACAATTTCAACTATCCCTCGACGCAACAGGGGCTTGAAGCCTTGAGCAGACGCCCGTCCGGCCTGCCTGCAGCGCGCAACTGGAACCCCAATGGCTACTTGAAATCTGTGCCGGTGGATCCGTGGAATACACCCTATCAGTACCTCAATCCCGGTGTGCAATCGGTCGACGGCACTTACGATTTGTACTCCCTTGGTGCCGATGGCGTGGTGGGCGGTGAAGGGCATGCGGCCGACATCGGCAACTGGGGCGGTTGATTGATGCCGCGTCGTTGTCGAGGATTTACCTTGCTGGAATTGATGATCGTGATCGTATTGATCGGCGTGCTGGCGGGCATGGTCAGTTTCGCCACCGGCATGAACCCCGCGCAACAGGCTCGACGCGAAGCGGACGCCCTCGCCGGGGTCATTCGGCAATTGCGCGAAAGAGCGGTCATCGACGGGCAGGAATACGGCGTGCGCTTGAGTGCCGAAGGATACCGGGCGATGCGGCTCGAGGTGCGGGGTTGGGAAGCGCTGACCGCTGTTTATCGATGGCCCGATCATCTGCGGTTGCGCCTGAAGCAGGATGGTTATTCCGTCAGCCTGGGCGCTGACGAAGGCCCGCCTCAACTACTGATGCTGAGCAGTGATGAAACCAGCACGTTCACATTGACGTTCGAGGCCAGGGACCGGATCTGGTCGAGCCTTTCCAGCGATGGCATTGGTGAGGTGGTGATTGATGGTTAAGCCTTGTCTCGCTTCACGCATGGACGGCTTCACTCTGCTGGAGATCATGGTGGCGCTGGCGGTTTTTGCGACCCTGGCGACTGCTGTGCTGTCTGCGAGCCAATACGTGGTCAAGCAATCGGCTGTCGTCGAACAACGGCTGTTGGCGGCGTGGGTGGCGGACAATCAACTCAATGAACTGCGTCTGCAATCCGCTCCAGCCAATGGGCAGTCGCAGCACACGGTGCACATGGCCAGTCGCGACTGGCTGCTGCGCCAGCGTGTTGGTGACAGCTCGGAGCCGCGCCTGCTCACAGTCGACATTGAAGTCAGCCTGGCCGATCGTGACCGGCCCCTGCATCAAGTCACTGCCTGGATCGCTGATCGTGATGAATAAGCAGATCGGGTTCACCCTGTTGGAACTGGTGATCGCCATGGCGATCTTCGCCGTGTTGGGGCTGGCCAGCTGGACGCTGTTCGATGGCGTGGTACGGGTGCAGCAGGGCAGTACTGCCCACGAGCGTGAGTTGCGTAGTTTGCAGCGCGCCATCGCTGTGATTGAGCGTGACGTGCTGCACATCACGCAACAGCCAGTCGTATTGCAACAGACGCAACTGCAATGGCAGCGCGGCAATTGGCGCAACCCGCTGGACCTGCCGCGCAGCGAGCGGCAAGCGCTGACTTACCGTCTCGACAATGGCGCGTTGTGGCGAGAGAGCCGGGCAGAAGGCTCGTCGGTGGTGCAGCGGCAAAAGCTGCTCGATGATGTCCGCGACTTGCGTTGGCGTCTGTTCGACGCTCGCACCGGCTGGCGCGGCGACTGGCTTACCGCAGAGGCACCGCTGGCCCTGGAAATGCAGGTATCGACGGGACGATACCAGGCGATCCGTCGAGTGATGTTGTTGCCGGGTGCACTGTTGTGAGGACACGCCAACGCGGTGTGGCGCTGATCAGCGTGTTGCTGGTCATGAGCCTGGCACTGGTGATCATCGGTGGCGTGCTGCGCAGCCATCGACTGTTGCTGCAAAGCACCGGGCAACAACTGCATCAACTGCATTTGCGTCAGCTCGGCATGGCCGGAGAAACCTTGGCGCTGTCATTGTTGATGGCACAGCACAAAGACAGCGACCGTCTACCTGATCAGATCCCGGCTTTCGTCATGGAGGACGCGCAGATCAGCTTTGCCATCGAGGATCTGGCCGGACGCTTCAATCTTAATGCCCTGTTGATTCAGGGGCAGGTTGATCAGGTCACGCTCAAGCGTTGGGCGCGCTTGTTGGCGCTGCTGGAGCTGCCCGAGCTGCACCTGGAGCAAGTCGGTGCCTTGCGAGATCTGAGTCAGTTGCGCCTATTGCCCGATATCGACGGTGAACATCTGCGTCGACTGGAACCTTGGGTCGCGTTGTTGCCCGTGGGCGCTTCGCTGAACATCAACACGGCCCCGGCGCTGCTTCTGCGCACACTGGACGGTGTCGAAGCGGCCGCAGCGGATGCATTGCTGCGCCAGCGCTCGACGACGCCCTGGTCGAGCGTTCAGGCCTTCACCCAGGACCCGCTGTTGTCAGGCAAAGGCTTGAGCAGCCACGGCCTGGGCATCGACAGCCGCTGGTATCGAATCACCGTCCACGTCACCCACGGGCAGAGCCGTCTGCGCTTGACCACCGATGTCGAACGCGACCCCAAGACGCGCCAATTGAACATTCTGCAACGGCGGTTACTGCCGTCGAACAGCAACGAGATAGCGCAATGAAAAACTGGCTCTACCTGACCCCGCAAGGCCTGGCTGTACCTTCGGCGCAGTGGCCCTGCTGCAGGTGGTCTGCAACCGGTCAACGACAACCCATGACCCTGAGCGACGCAGCACAGACACTGAAAGGCCAACCCGTAGATCTATTGCTTCCCATGGAATTGTGCAGTTGGCTGTGCAGTGAACCCTGGCCGTCCCGACGCGCTCCCGATGCACAAACCCTCGCTTTCGCCATTGAAGAGCAATTAAGCGAAGCACTGGAGCATCTGCACCTGAGCATTGGCGTGCGTGACCCACTGGGGCGTTATCCGCTGATGTTGATTGACCGGGAGCAATTTGCCGCTGTACTTGCGCTGCTGAGAGAGGCGGGAATTGACGTGCGCTCGGTGTGTATCGACGCCGACGTATTGCCTCGGGATCAAGCGCTCGGCATCTGGTGGTTCGGCCGCTGGTTGCTGGGTGGGGGGCTGCCCGCTCGCCTGACACTGACCGATGACGGATTGGCGTTGATGAGGCCTCATTTGCCCTCGGACATCCAATGGCGCGATGAGCGCCAGGCAAACATCGAGTGTGATCAATGGTTGATGCGGGAACAGGGCCAGGCGATCAATTTGTTGCAGGGCGATTTCGCCCCACGGGGTATCCGCCTGCCTTGGCGCCTCGGCGTAATCGCGATGCTGCTGCTTGCACTGCTGAACTGGGGCGCGAGTGAAACGCGTGTCCGTTTTCTCGACAATCAAAGTCGTCAGCTCTACAGCCGCAGTGAGCAACAGTTCAAGACGTTGTACCCCGAGCAGACCCGCATCGTCGACCTCGCGGCACAACTCAAAAACCTGCAAAGCCAAGGCGCACAGGCGCAAGGCGGGCGGATTGCAGGATTGGTCAGACTGGTCGAGCAAGTGATCGGTGCCAGCGATGTCGAAGTCCGGCGCATCGAATTTCGCGAGGGCGATGGCTGGCGAATCCAGCTGACGGCCAGCAACTTTGCCGAACTGGAGCTGCTGCGCGAGCGGGGTCGGCAGCAAGGTCTGCCGGTTCGGCTCGACAGCGCAAACAAGGAGCACAACAACCGGGTGCAGGCGACTCTGACCGTGGAGCAAGGCGCATGAGATTGAGCGGATTGAGCACAATCGCTGCAAAGTTTCAGCGGCTTTCTTTGCGCGAACGAAGACTGCTGTTGGCACTGGGTGTTTTAGTGGTGGGCGTTCCGGCATACCTGCTGATTTGGCAGCCAACCCAACAACGACTCGCAACAGCCGAACGCCGCTATCAACAACAATGGATACTCGCGGCGCAATTGCAGCAGGCACAACCCCTTGGCGTGGCGCAATCCGCCAACCAGCCGCTGTCACGGCGCATCAGCGACAGCGCTACGGCGGCAGGCCTTGAATTGCATCAGATGGACAGCGACAACGATCAATTACGCCTGGCCCTCAGCGGCGACGCCATGGCGCTGTTGCCATGGCTGGACCGCCTCGAACGCGACGGCTCCACACTGCAATCGCTGACACTGGAGGCGCGCGATGGATTGCTGGAGGCGCGGGTGGTGCTCAGATAGCAGCGCTTGCGGGCAACGGCGGCAACTTCGCCAGTTTCAGCGCCACCAGCAGTGCAATCACCAGCAGCGAGCCGATGAACAGGCCGATGCCGTTCCAGCCGCCCAGGTGCCAGAACACCCCGCCCGCCGTGCCGGCAATGCTCGATCCAGCGTAGTAGCTGAACAGATACAGCGACGACGCCTGTCCTTTGGCCCGGGTGGCACGGCGGCCGATCCAACTGCTGGCGACCGAGTGGGCGCCGAAGAAGCCGAAGGTGAAAATCAGCATGCCGATAATCACCAGCGGCAGCGGGGTAAACATCGTCAGGGCCAGGCCGCCGAGCATCAGCACGATGGTGCTCCAAAGCACTTTGCGCCGTCCGAGCTTGTCAGCCAGCGAGCCGATTTTCGCCGAACTGTAGATACCCGACAGGTACACCACCGAGAGCAGGCCGACGAAGGCTTGTTCCATGTGATACGGCTCGGCCAGCAAGCGATAGCCGATGTAGTTGAACAGCGTGACGAACGCGCCCATCAGCACGAACGCTTCGAGAAACAGCAACGGCAGGCCGGCGTCGCGAAAGTGCATGGTGAAACCGTCCAGCAGGCTGCGCGGATGCAATGAGCGGGCGCGGAAATTGCGTGATTCAGGGAGGATTTTCCAGAACACTGCCGCGGCAATCAGCGCCAGGCCACCGATCACCAGCATTGCCGTGTGCCAGCTGACGAAGTCGATCAACACCCCGGTAATCAGCCGACCGCTCATCCCGCCGATGGCGTTGCCGGCGATGTACAGACCCATGGCCAGACCGATTTGTTGTGGGTGAATCTCTTCGCTCAAATAGGTCATCGCGACCGCCGCCAAGCCGCTCAATGACAGCCCGATCAGCGCACGCATGACCAACACGCCGTGCCAGCTCGGCATCATTGCGCTGGCCATGGTGCACAGGGCGGCGGCAAACAGCGCCGCAACCATTACCGGCTTGCGTCCGATACGGTCGGAGACGGGACCGGTGATCAGCAGGCCGATGGCAAGCATGCCCGTAGCGATCGACAGAATCAGGCTGCTCTGCGCCGCGTTGATGGAGTATTCGCTGGACAACAGCGGCATCATCGGCTGCACGCAATAGAGCAGGGCGAAAGTGGCAAAGCCGCCACAGAACAGTGCCAATACCGTGCGCATGAACGCCGGCGTGCCTTTTTCGATGTAGATCTCCACCCGCTCAGTGACGACATCGTCCTGTGCAGCGGGTGGAACTTCATGGGCGAGTGGGGCGACAGCAGTTTTCACGTTGAACCTCGGAGCAGCGCAGCCGGTCAGGCAATGAAAAAAGCATATAGCTGGCTAATGATTCAATCCAATATATTGTTCGACCTGTTTGATAGCTTTAACGACCTAATGAGGTTTTCATGGAATTGCGTCACCTGCGCTACTTCATCGCCGTTGCCGAAGAACTGCATTTCGGCCGCGCCGCACAGGTGCTGGGCATATCCCAGCCACCCTTGAGTCAGCAGATTCAGGCGCTGGAGCAGGAAGTCGGTGCACGCTTGTTCGAGCGGACCAATCGTCGGGTCGAGCTCAGCGAAGCCGGTCGATTGTTCCTCGAAGAGGCGCGACTGGTACTGGCGCAGGTCGACAAGGCGGCAGATGTGGCGCGCCGGGCGCAGCTGGGTGAACTGGGCGAACTGAAAATCGGCTTTACCTCGTCGGCACCGTTCAACTCGACGATTCCCCAAGCGATTTTTTCGTTTCGTCAGCGTTTCCCCGCGGTGCATTTGAACCTGCGGGAAATGAGCAGTACCCAAGTGGCCGATGCCTTGGTGGATGAGTCGATCGAAGTCGGGATCATGCGACCGCTCGGACTGCCGGATTGCCTGAGCGTCGTCGAGTTGATGCGTGAACCGCTGGTGGCGGTACTCAGCTCCAAGCATCCGCTGGTCAATGACAGTGAGGAAGGATTGTTCCTGTCTGCGCTGGCCCTCGAACCGTTCGTGTTTTTCCCGCGCAGCTATGGCAGCGGGCTCTATGCACAGTTGCTCAGCCTGGCCCGAGACGCCGGTTTCAGTCCGCACTTTGCCCAGGAAGCAGGCGAAGCAATGACCATCATTGGCCTGGTCGCTGCGGGGCTCGGCGTGTCGGTGCTGCCGGCGTCCTATCAGCGAATGCGGATTGATGGCGTGGTTTATCGGCCATTGCTTGATCCGGCGGCGGTGTCGGCGGTGTGGCTGGTGCAACGCAAGGATCAGAAGTCAGCGATGGCCAAGGCATTCGTGGAGCTGTTGACGCGCAAGGTCGAGCCGTTGAAAACATGACGGCTGCGCCGTCAATCGCGGGCAAGCCTGCTCCCACGGGGTTCGATGTGAGCCTCGCTTCTGCGGACGACACAAGCGGGCTTGCCCGCGAAAGCGTCCGCAAGTACACCGAAAATTCAAAGTCGTTCGGTAGTTTGCCGCGTTACGCCCAGCGCTTGAAAATCAGCGAAGTATTCACCCCGCCAAACGCAAAATTGTTGTTCATCACGTAACGGTTGCTCATCTGCCGGAACTCGCCGCGCAAGTAGTCCAGCTTGCCGCAATGCGGGTCGACGTCGTCGAGGTTGAGGGTATGGGCGTAGAGGTCGCGGTTCATCATTTCGATGCTGAACCAGGACTCCAGCGCACCGCAGGCGCCGAGGGTGTGGCCGAGGAAGCTCTTTTGCGAGCTGATGGGCATGTGTTCGCCAAACAGGCTGCTGGTGGCCTGGGTTTCGGCGATGTCGCCCTGTTCGGTGGCAGTGCCGTGGCCGTTGACGTAACCGATATCCGACGGTTGCAGCCCCGCGTCTTCCAGTGCCAATTCCATCGCCCGACGCATGGTGACTTGTTCGGGACGGGTGGTGTGCTGGCCGTCGGCGTTGCTGCCGAAACCGACGATTTCGGCATGGATGCGTGCGCCGCGCGCGAGGGCGTGCTCCAGCTCTTCGAGCACCAGCATGCCACCCCCTTCACCGATCACCAGGCCGTCACGGCCGCTGTCATAAGGACGTGGCGACAACTGCGGGGTGTCGTTCTTCAGGCTGGTGGCGTAGAGCGCGTCGAAAACCATGGCTTCGGTCGGGCACAGCTCTTCGGCGCCGCCGGCGAGCATCAGCGGCAAGCGGCCGAACTTGATGGCCTCGTAGGCATAGCCGATGCCCTGGCTGCCGCTGGTGCAGGCGCTTGACGTCGGGATCAGTCGGCCGGTGAGGCCGAAGAAAATGCTGATATTGGCCGCCGTGGTGTGCGGCATCATCCGCACATACGAGTTGGCGTTCAGGCCCTCGGCCACCGAATTGAGCAGCATGTTGCCGAACGC
>NZ_RCOE01000130.1:0-2575 GCF_004321495.1 Pseudomonas sp. Sample_10 | reverse complement strand
CCGAAAGCCTGCTGCCCATCGATGAACATATCGAAGAAGGGCACGACGCTGAAGGCCGTAAAGTCCGGCATCGTGGTATCTATCTTTTGCCGAATCTGTTTACCACTGCGAACCTGTTCGCAGGTTTCTATTCCATCATCAACTCGATGAGCGCGCAGGCCGCCTTGAGCGCCGGCGACTCGGTCAGCGCAAGCAAGTACTTCGCTTTCGCTGCCATCGCGATCTTTGTCGCCATGGTGCTTGACGGCCTGGATGGTCGTGTTGCCCGCATGACCAACACCCAGAGTGCGTTCGGTGCCGAGTACGACTCGCTGTCGGACATGGTCGCTTTCGGTGTGGCGCCGGCATTGCTGGCATTTGGTTGGGCGCTGGGCGACATGGGCAAGGTTGGCTGGATGGTCGCCTTCATATATGTAGCGGGCGCTGCGTTGCGTCTGGCGCGCTTCAACACTCAGGTCGGCACCGCCGACAAGCGCTATTTCATCGGTCTGGCCAGCCCGGCTGCCGCCGGAGTCGTGGCGGGTATCGTTTGGGCGTTCAGCGATTACGGCATTCAGGGCTCCAAGATGTCCTTCCTGGTGGCGTTGATGGTGGCAGCGGCGGGCATGCTGATGGTCAGCAACATCAAGTACAACAGCTTCAAGGAGCTGGACCTGAAAGGACGCGTACCTTTCGTGGCTATCCTCGCTGTCGTGCTGGTGTTCGCAGTCGTGTTCAGTGATCCTCCGCGCATTCTGCTGCTGGTGTTCCTCGCCTATGCGGCTTCCGGACCGGTGCAGTACTTGTTACATCTTCGTCGGCGCAAAAGCGTCGAGTGATGTAATTTCCCTCATACTCCGCAGACTGTTGGTGCATCTGTTCTCCAATGCTGCGGAGTAGCCATGCTGATCAAAATCCCCAAAGCGTCCGATTGCCATGAATCGGACGTCACGCCTGAATCTATTTATCTTTCTCGACGCACTGTGTTGGGCGCTGCTGCTGCCGGATTGGCTGTGGGCGCTCTGCCTCAATGGGCAGTGGCTGATGAGGCGGCGCGTTATCCGGATGTGGAGCCTGGCAAGGCGCCTTCCTGGTTCAGCGAAAAGCTTCCTTCGACCAAGTGGGGGGCGGTCAATGTCAGGGATGAGGCAATAACCCCCTTCAAGGATGCGACCCATTACAACAACTTTTATGAGTTCGGTGCCGACAAGGGCGATCCGGCTGCCAATGCCGGCACGCTGAAAACTGAACCGTGGACGGTGGTCGTGGACGGGGAGGTGGGCAAGCCGGGACGGTATGCGCTGGAAGACTTCATGAAGCCTTATCAGTTGGAGGAGCGCATTTACCGACTTCGCTGCGTTGAGGCGTGGTCCATGGTGATTCCCTGGATAGGCTTCCCGATATCGGCTTTGCTCAGCCAGGTCGAGCCAACGTCAAAGGCCAGGTTCATTCGCTTTGAAACTCTGCAGGATCCCAAGAGCATGCCGGGGCAGCGCTCTGGTTTTGCCTTGATTGACTGGCCTTATGTGGAAGGACTTCGACTGGATGAGGCGATGAATCCTTTGGCGATACTGGCGGTGGGGATGTACGGGCGCGAATTGCCGAACCAGAACGGAGCGCCGCTGCGTTTGGTAGTGCCGTGGAAGTACGGGTTCAAAAGCATCAAGTCCATCGTGCGCATCAGTCTGGTGAGCGAGCAGCCCAAAACCACTTGGCAGAGTATTGCCTCGGACGAATATGGTTTCTATGCGAACGTGAATCCTGCGGTTGACCACCCACGCTGGACGCAGGCGCGTGAGCGACGCTTGCCAAGTGGTCTGTTCAAGCCGAATGTGCGGGACACGCAAATGTTCAACGGCTATGCGGACGAAGTTGCTTCTCTATATACAGGGCTCGATCTGCGGAAGAATTACTGATGCGATATCCGCTTTGGCGTATTGGCGTTTTCATTGCGGCGATGGTGTGGCCCCTGCTCTGGTTGTATCAGGCTTGGGAGGATGTGTTGGGGCCAGACCCTGGCAAAGTGCTGGTCGACCGGTTGGGATTGGGAACGCTTGTCCTCTTGCTTATTACATTAAGTATGATGCCACTGCAGAAACTCACAGGTTGGGCGGGGTGGATTGCTGTCCGGCGTCAGCTGGGGCTTTGGTGCTTCTGTTATGTCGTACTGCACTTGAGCGCCTATTTGGCATTTATTCTGGGGTTTGACTGGTCGCAATTGGGCGTCGAGTTGCACAAGCGTCCTTACATCATTGTTGGTGCGCTAGGTTTTCTGTGTTTGCTGGCACTGGCTGTGACGTCCAATCGATACAGTCAAAGAAGGTTGGGTGTTCGTTGGAAGAAGTTGCATCGTCTGGTGTATGTGATTCTGGGGCTTGGATTGCTGCATATGCTGTGGATCGTGCGTGCCGATCTGAAGGAGTGGGCGATCTATGCCGTTATAGGTGTGTTGCTGCTAGTGCTGCGCCTACCGCCGGTGGCACGCCGAATCCCACGATTAATGACAAAAAAGGCCTCTTCTGCCAAAAAGGCGTAAATAGTGGTTGACGGCAGATCTCAGGTGTCTATAATTCGCCCCACTTCCGGCGCAGTCGAA